>JBFRWQ010000620.1:0-6582 GCA_051439665.1 Microcystaceae cyanobacterium
AATAATGCTTATCTTGATCGAAATGGCTTACAGGTTGAGGAAGATACGATTATTTTTGATATGGTAGGATCTGATGGCAGCTATGCACGAATACGAGTTAATTGTGTCACAAATTCTTGGCGGGAATTAAGACGGGGTTGGTTTAATTCTGAGACAGAGGTGCAATATCATAATACTAATAATGATTCTGCTCTCAATTCATATAGACAAAAAATATTTAATGCTGTCTGTCGTTAATTAAATAATCTGGGTTTGGGTTAAGAAAATTTATGGCACTTTTATACTTATTGCTTACTGATCGGTTATACCAACCACCCTACAATAAATTGATATTGCTTATAAGGAACTTTGTATAAATATAAATATTCTAGTCCAAATATAGTGCTATATATACACCTAATTTTTACGGTTATAGATGAAGAATTCTAGTTCAATTTATTGAACGCTACTTATTAGCCTTGAAATTAATTTCAAGGCGGGTGTTTGATTCCGTTTAAAATTATATTGTTCAACAATCGTTAAAAAATATTGATATTCATATTCTTAATCAATCATTTTAGGAGCATTTTCAAAGACTAATTGGCGATAAATATTATTATTAAAAAGATTCATGATTATTTAATTCTAGATAAATTAGACTCATTAGCCTTCATAGTACATTTAGACATGCAAAATGTCGGTCAAATGGTGTTATGATGGGCAAAGCCCATCCTACATAAACTCTGTTAAGATTTAGGATCGGTATTGCCATTGCTTATCTATTCTTTAACACCTGAATCGTCTGTGAAACAAACTGCTTATTTATTAACGACTTTACTCTTAACAGCTACTCTAACAGCTTGTGACAGTCCATCCGATAACCAACCTGACGCAGTAACTTCTCCTGCTTCCTCTTCGACTCAAACGGCTAATAATCGCTTAGAAACAGTCAAATCACGGGGAACACTCATCTGTGGAATCAATGGTGAAGTCCCTGGTTTTAGCTTTGTCGATGAAGAAGGGCAATATTCAGGGTTAGATGTGGATATTTGTCGAGCGATCGCTGCTGCTCTCTTCGATGATCCCAATCAGGTAGAATTTCGTAAACTTAGCGCTCAGGAACGGTTTACGGCAGTCCAAACAGGGGAGGTTGATGTCCTTAATCGTAACACCACTTGGACGATTAGTCGGGATACCTCTGTGGGGATGGAATTTGCACCAACTGTTTTCTATGATGGACAAGGAGTCATGGCAACAAAAGCAAGTGGGATTACAAAACTAGAAGATTTAGCGGGTAAATCGATTTGTGTGTTGTCTGGTACAACTACAGAACAGAATTTAGCGGATCAGATGCGAAAACGCAATATTCAAGACTATGAACCCGTTGTTTCTGATGATGTGGATGCTTTATATGTGGCTTACCAAGAAGGCCGTTGTGAAGGGGTTACCTCTGATCGCTCCCAATTACTCGCCCGTCGTTCTATTCTTCCTAACGCAGATGGACATATTATTTTACCTGAAGTGCTATCAAAAGAGCCATTGGGACCAGTAACCGCTAATGGAGACAGTAATTGGTCAGATGCAGTTAGATGGATCACTTATTCTCTCATGGAAGCCGAAGAATTAGGGATTAACTCCCAAAATATTGGTAACTTTGATACTAGCGATGATCCAAAAGTTCGCCGTTTCTTAGGAATTGATGGAAAATTAGGGGAAGATATGGGACTTCCCAATGATTTTGCTACTAGGGTCGTTAAGCACGTCGGCAACTATAAAGAGGTGTATAATCGCAATATTGGCGAGCCTTTTCAATTAGATCCCGGTCCTAACCAGTTATGGATAGATGGGGGATTGCTTTACTCTCCACCTTTCCGTTAAGGTAAAATAAAGAATTTTAACTGACAGTATCGAATCCCCCTTTTAAGGGGGAAATTTTTCAAAAATTCAACTTTAATGATTAATTATGTTTAATGGCTCAGAAACTACCACCATTGCTATTATTTTATTAGTGGCAATCGCTATCTTAGGATGGGGCTATAATCGCTCAAGATCCTACGGAAAATTAGGAATCTTAGCATGGTTACAATCTGTTATCCTCATAGCTCCTTGGTTATTGTTTTTTAGCCTCTTTGCTTTAGGTATTTATATCAATCTGGTGGCGGTTTTATTCCTCTTAGTGGCTTCAGTGGTGGCTTATATTTATGTAGGTCGTCTCCTACGCACTCAAGGACAAGACGCATTACTGAGAGAAAAAGCAGCACAACGTATCCAAGCAGAAGAAGCACAGAAAACTGAAACTCCCGAAAATGAGACGGTGGAAAATCTGACGCTTTTACCAGATATATTGCCGATTTCTGAGGAAGATTTACAACAAATTAAAGGAATATTTGGCATTGATACCTTTTTCGCCACAGAAACCATTCCTTACCAAGAAGGGGCAATTTTTAAAGGTAATTTACGAGGAGAAGCAGATATTGCCCATCGCAGCTTAACCGATAAATTAACAGCCCAATTTGGGGATAAATACCGTCTCTTTTTAGTAGAAGGAAGCGAGAGTCGGCCAATTGTCATTATCCTACCTAAAACAGATGATCCTCAACCTACTACCTTAGCTCAGAAAAATTTGGCTTTGGTATTGTTGGTAGCTACCTTGTTTACTACCGCAGAAGCAACAAGTGTACTATTAGGCTTTGATTTGTTGAGTAATTGGGAAAGGGTAAAAGAAGTGATTCCCTTAACCCTTGGTTTATGGGTAATTTTGGGCGCTCATGAGATCGGCCATCGTTGGATGGCTAAAAAGCATGATTTACGCTTAAGTGTGCCGTTTTTCCTTCCCACTTGGCAAATTGGGGCATTTGGGGCAATTACTCGCTTTGAATCGTTGATTCCTAGCCGCAGTATTCTCTTTGATCTCTCTTTGGTTGGACCTGCTTGTGGTGGGGTTATTTCCTTATTTTTTGTGATTTTAGGCTTAATTCTCTCCCATGAAGGCAGTTTATTTCAAATTCCTACCCAATTTTTCCAAGGCTCGATTTTAGTGGGAAGTTTAGCGAAAGTGATTTTAGGGGAACAATTGCAACAAGCGATCGTTGATGTTCATCCTTTGACAATTTTAGGGTGGTTAGGGTTAATTATTACTGCTTTAAATCTGCTTCCTGCGGGACAATTGGACGGAGGGCGCATTGTACAGGCGATTTATGGTCGTAAAGTGGCACGAAGAGCAACAATTATCAGTATTGCTGTGTTAGGGATTGTTAGTCTCATTAATCCTGCTAATCCGATCCCTCTATATTGGGCAATTGTTATTATTTTTCTACAACGTAACCTCGAACGTCCTAGTTTAAATGAATTAACTGAACCAGATGATACCCGTGCTGCTTGGGGATTATTAGCGCTTTTCTTAATGTTAGCAACCTTGATTCCCTTAAGTCCAGGATTAGCAGGCCGTTTAGGAATAGGAGGATAGTTTGATACTTCCACAGCTTAACCAACTGTGGATTCTCAAGGTTAAGCGATGTACTGATAACTGATAACTGAAATGACTCCTATTATCAAAACCCATGATTATGTCACCTTAGCATCGGGGGATCAATTAAAATTACAATCCTATCATTTTCAAGGTAAGAACCCTCAAAAAAAAGCTTATATTCAAGCAAATTTACATGGTTCAGAAATTGTTGGCAATGCAGTGATTTATCATTTAATTGATTTTTTAGATCAATTAGAGCAGGAAAAATTACAGGGAGAAATTGTTTTAGTCCCTGTCTGTAATCCAATTTCTGTCAATCAAAGAAGTCATTTCTTTTCCTCTGGAAGATACAATCCTTATGATGGGAAAGACTGGAATCGTATTTTTTGGGACTATGAAAAAGAACAAGAGAATTTACATGGATTTATTAAAAGTCAAATTAATCTGCCTACTTTAGAAATTCAAAAAAACTATTTAAACTTAATTTTAAAAGCCTTTGAACATAAACATCAACAAAGAAATCAAGGGAAAGGATTACCCGTTAAGGAACTCTATCGTTATCAATTACAGTCTTTAAGTTTAGATGCCAATTATGTGATTGATATTCACAGTTCAAGTAATGAATGTATTGATTATTTATACTGTTTTCATCATCGAGAGGAATCTGCGCCTTATTTTGGCTTAGATTATGGTATTTTAATGAGAGAGTATGATGGAGATGCCTTTGATGAGGCATTTATGAAACCGTGGTTAGCGCTTGAAAGACAATTAGCTAAAATGAAAGTAATTATGCAATTTGATGTAGAAGCATGGACATTAGAATTGGGATCGGGAATGATGATGAATCCTGATTCCGTTGCTAAAGGAGTATGGGGAATTAAAAATTATTTAGCCTTTAAAGGAATATTACCGAGTGAGGAAGTGAGTCATCCCGTTAAAGATATCACTTTTGTCAGACGAAACCAAATGCAGCGCTACTATGCACCCACAGGTGGCATGATTCAGCATCGTTTACCCCTTCATCATCCCGTTGGTAAAGGCGATCGCCTCTATCAATTATTGTGTTTTAATAAAGAAGAGCAAGCTCCCACCCTCAACGATATTTATGCAGAAGAAGATGGTTTTATTTTTGACCGTAGTACCAATCATGCTGTTAATCAAGGTGAATATGTCTTAACAGTAATCAGTAATCAGTAATCAGTGGAAAAGAAGAATGAAGATGTTTTGACTTTTCACTTAATCCCCAAATTCATAATTCATAATTCATAATTCATAATTTAATCATGACAATCAATGAGCTTTCTTCAATTCCTACCCCCCCTGATGGGTTTAAATCAGGATTTATTGCGATTATTGGCCGTCCCAATGTGGGAAAATCCACTTTGATGAATCAATTAGTGGGACAAAAAATCGCCATTACTTCCCCTGTCGCTCAAACTACCCGAAACCGACTGAGAGGAATTTTAACCACTGAGCAAGCACAAATGATATTTGTTGATACCCCTGGGATTCATAAGCCCCATCATGAACTAGGTCGTGTTTTGGTACAAAATGCCAAATCAGCTATTAATTCTGTTGATTTAGTCTTATTCATGGTTGATAGTTCTTGTGAAGCAGGGGGAGGCGATCGCTATATCTGTGAATTGTTAAAAAATAGCAAGATCCCGATCATTGTTGGTTTAAATAAGCAAGATCAGCAACCATCTGAGAGTCAATCATTAGACGAAAGTTATCTAGATTTAATTAATCCCTACCATTGGCCGAGTCTTAAAATTTCTGCGGTTACAGGAGCAGGATTAGCACAACTAACTCAAATGATGATTGAAAATCTAGATCAAGGTCCCTACTATTATCCCCCTGATTTAGTAACCGATCAACCTGAACGTTTCATTATGGGAGAATTAATCCGAGAACAAATCCTATTAATGACACGTCAAGAAATTCCCCATTCCGTTGCCGTTATCATTGAAAAAGTAGAAGAAACCCCGAAAATAACCCGTATTTTTGCAGCCATTAATATTGAACGAGACTCACAAAAAGCCATTATTATTGGCAAAAAAGGAGCAATGCTCAAAGAAATTGGTTCGGCTGCTCGTCAGCAAATTCAAAAACTGATCATGGGAGAGGTATATCTCAACCTATTTGTTAAAGTTGAACCCAAATGGCGACAATCTCGCTTACGTCTTGCTTCCTTTGGCTATCGTGTTGAAGATTAAATCCAGCAAAGCGATGTAAGGTGTTGTTGGGCTTTAGCCCCTAATCAACTTGAGGATATTGCTACCATAGCGCTGTACGGAACTCCATCTTCTAATCAAGAAAATAAAGTGCATAATACTATTCTGCCCTAATATTGGGGGTTAAGGGTTGAACATTTGGGGTTGGGTTGAACACTGTTCAACCCCTACGGGTGTGGAATACTCTCATGAATTGATTTAAAACTTCCTCTAATGGTTGGGGAAGTCGTCGCTATGGGCAGATTAAACCTTTGAAATAACTGAAGGAGTAAAGGCGATCTCTTTTTGCTGTATAATGACCAATTAAGAGAAACTACTATTCAACTAACATGAACAGTCAAAATTCTGTAGATATCGGTCAATTCCTAGAAAAATTAGAAAATTCTGAGATGGCTGATGATTTTGTACTTAGGAGCTAATGGTTAATTTTTGAGTAATATATCAATCACAGTTTTAAGCTTTTCCATATTTTTACCCCGTTTTTTTAACCGTTTAACATCTTTTTTAAAGCGATTTTCAAAAATAGGTGTTAACATTATATTCCTAAATTTTGGTAGAGTTCATATTCATTTTGGCAAATCGTCAAATTGTTATGTTCTTCTATATTTTGAATGGCTTGTTTTGTTTCTTCGTTTAAGTCATCAATAACACAATTATAATCAAGGAAAGTGGGCAATATGAATAGTTAAGCATCAAATTTATCTAATTGCAAAAAATCTTTATTTTTTCAATTGTAATCGGTTTTGGGGTTTCAAAATAGCCTCAGTCGCTTGACGAAAAGATGCAATCGAAACTAAACGGTTTGAGGCAGCATCCCATAAAAGAAATTGGGAACATTCCAGCAAATCTCTAATTCGTAGAGTTTTAACATCACAGAGCAGATGACTATTTTCACGGTGA
>JBFRWQ010000621.1:0-3125 GCA_051439665.1 Microcystaceae cyanobacterium
ACTAATTATATATTTTTATTACTCATTTTAAATATTTTGGGCTTTCTTAATAAGTCTTTTGGTGGGGTTTTAGAGCCAGGGGGCAGGAGGCAGGGGGCAGGAGTAGAGATTATGATGATTTAAAAGAGGGGGAAGTGCAGGGTTTTACGGTGTGAAACCCCTACAATGTCTTGTGTTTGGGATAAAAGCGCTGATCTATTTCTCTGTATTGATGGGCAATGGCATTCTACTATCGCACTGCAATGCCCTAAGCGCTGTATGTGGGTGGGAAATGTTGTGATATATAGGGAAGAGTGGGGTTTTACGGTGTGAAACCCCTACAATGTCTTGTGTCTTGGAAAAAGCGCTTATTTACTTCTCTGTGTTGATGGAAAATGGCATCCTACCTGTAGGGGCATCGCACTGCAATGCCCTAAGCGCTGTATGTTGGTAAGGGCAGGGTTTTGCGATAGGAAACCCCTACAATGTCTTGTGTCTTGGAAAAAGCGCTTATTTACTTCTCTGTGTTGATGGAAAATGGCATCCTACCTGTAGGGGCAGGGTTTTACGGTGTAAAACCCCTACAATGTCCTTGTGTTTAGGATAAAAGCGCTTATCTACTTCACTGTGTTGATGGAAAATGGCATCCTACTATCGCACTGCAATGCCCTAAGCGCTGTATATGGCTGGGATATGTTGTGATAATAAGTGCCAAACCCCTACAATATCTTGATTATCTGGTTAAACAGGATGGAAATAGAAAGCAAATCCTAAAATCATATAGGTAGCTAATAAAAGCGTCCCTTCTAGCCAATTAGAACGACCATCAGAACTAATAGAATTGGCGAGTAAAACGGCAACAACGATCGCAACTAACTCAAATGGGTTTAACTCTAAATCCATTGGTTGACCGAGAAATCGACCAGCAATCACTAGGATAGGGGCGACAAATAAAGCAATTTGCATACTAGACCCCACAGCGACTGAAACAGACAGATCCATCTTATTTTTCATCGCTACAGTCACAGCAGTGGCGTGTTCGGCTGCATTACCAATAATCGGAATTAAAATCACCCCTGTAAATAGGAAAGTTAACCCTAAGCTATCTGTGGCTTCTTCAAGGGTGGAAACTAATAATTCTGATTCAAAAGCGACTCCCAAGGTCACAATTAAGAGAATAAAGACCCAAAACCCTAAATTAGGTTTCTTTTCTGCTTCCATTGCTTTTTCTTCTTCTCCTTCTTCTATTTCAGCTACCCCTACCTCATACAAGTAGGTGTGAGTTTTCATAGAGAAAAGCAAGGTTAAAGCATAAACGATGATTAAGATGATGGCTACAGCAACGGATAGATTCTGTAATGTAATCTCTTTCAGTCCTGTAGAAGTGTATTGAACCGCAGTGGGTAATAAAATAGCGACAACGGCTAAATTCATGGAAGAGGCATTAAGACGAGCAGCAATCGGCTGAAAGGTTTGCTCTTTATAGCGTAAACCTCCTAAAAACATAGAAAAACCCATTACTAAGAGTAAATTACTGATAATTGAACCAGTAATGGTTGCTTTAACCACATCGACTAAGCCACTATTAAGGGCAACAAGCGCTAAAATTAATTCAGTTGCATTGCCAAAGGTGGCATTCAGTAACCCTCCTAAATTGGGTCCTACCACGACGGCAATTTCCTCGGTTGCTGTTCCCATAAAGGCAGCTAAGGGAATAATAGCTAAAGCTGCAGTGACAAAGACAAAGGTGGCATTCCACTCTAAGTATTCTGCCGTTAGAGAAAGGGGCAGAAAGACCAACATGATCAGGAAAATGGTATTTTTATTAATCATTTAAACTGTTTATCGTTGAATAAAGTCTTAGGTTCATCCTATATCAAAATTCTCTGTGTGAGGTACAGAATTAACCGCTTTGAGGCAGAAGGCAGGGGGCAGGGGGCAGGTGTTAAGATCTGGTGGTGTATCTCATAAGATTGGGAAATCCTTCTTTGTTGTTGTCGTGATAGTGAGCAGGATGCTAACATTCCTCTATCTCAAACTTATTCAGAATAACTATACTATACTTATTCACTGATTACTGATTACTGTTTACTGTTTACTGTTTACTGTTATATGGTTTCTTCCGCTTCTCGGCCAAAGCCTCTAATTGTTCCCAATCAAACCCTTCTTTATACCTTACAACGAATTTTACAAGGACTGTTAACCCTACTCCTGGCCTCTTTATTAAGCTTTTTGATTATTCAACTCGCACCAGGTAATTTTATTGATACCCTACGCCAAAATCCCAATATATCCCCTGAAACGGTGGACATTTGGATCAGAATTTATGGTCTAGATCAACCCTGGTATATTCAATACTGGAAATGGTTAACTGGAATTATCACTCGTTTCGATTTTGGAGTCAGTTTACTATATATTAATCGCTCAGTCACGGGCTTATTATTAGAACGAATTCCAGCTACATTATTATTAGCTATTGCTTCTATTATACTAACTTGGTTAATTGCCCTTCCTTTAGGAATTATTAGTGCAGTTGCTGTGATTAGTAACAATAAAAAAAGTCTTTGGATTGATAAAATTCTCCGAGTATTAAGTTATCTGGGTCAAGGATTTCCTAGCTTTATTACGGCTTTATTGTTACTCTTACTAGCTCAATATTTAACTCCTCTTTTACCTGTTGGCAATATGACAAGTCTCAACTTTTCTGAATTGACATCTGTAGGGAAAGTATTAGATGTGATTTGGCATATAATCCTACCTGCGATCGCTTTAAGCATTACCAGTTTTGCTGGATTACAGCGACTGATGCGGGGTCAAATGTTAGATGTTATGCGCCAAGATTATATTAAAACTGCAAGAGCAAAAGGCTTATCAGAAAATAAAGTCATTATGGTTCATGGGTTGCGCAATGCGATTAATCCTTTGATTACAATCTTAGGATTTGAATTTGCTAGTTTATTAAGCGGTTCATTTATTGCTGAATTTTTCTTTAATTGGCCAGGGTTAGGACGTTTAACTTTACAAGCTGTACAAGGTCAAGATAAGTATTTAGTGATGGGTAGTTTAATGATGGGTGCAACTTTATTGATTATTGGTAATTTATTAGCTGATTTATTACTTAAATTTGTTGATCCCAGAATTCAATT
>JBFRWQ010000622.1:0-4239 GCA_051439665.1 Microcystaceae cyanobacterium
CTACACCTGATCACGATCTAAATCAATATGAGTGAAAGATTTACTATTATCCCCTGTATAGGTAGCAGCAATATGTCCCGCCCCTTGTAAGTGATATTTGTAGGTAACTAATCCTTCTAAGCCCACAGGTCCTCTGGGTGGCATTTTTTGGGTGCTAATCCCGACTTCTGCCCCAAAACCATAGCGGAAGCCATCAGCAAAACGGGTCGAACAGTTGTGATACACGCCTGCTGCATCTACTTGATCAAGAAATTGATGGGCGATGGTTTCATTATCACTGACAATTCCATCGGTATGTTTTGAGCCATAGGTATTAATATGATCGATCGCTTCTTCGGAGGAATCAACTATTTTAATGGCTAAGATTAGATCACTATATTCTGTGCGCCAATCTTCTTCTGTGGCTCGATCTATCTCTATAATTTGACAGGTTTGCTCATCTCCTCTTAAGATAACCCCTTCTTTTTGCAATTCTGCTGCTAGTTTAGGTAATAGTTGGGGAGCGATCGCCTTATGAATTAATAGGGTTTCAATGGCATTGCAAGCAGCGGGATATTGGGTTTTGGCATCAACCGTAATAGGAATAGCTTGGTCAAAATTAGCGGCTTGATCAAGATAAAGGTGGCAAATCCCATCTGCATGACCGAGAACGGGTATTTTCGTATTTTCTTGTACATAACGGACAAAATCATTCGAGCCTCTGGGAATGATTAAATCAACATATTGATCTAAATCGAGTAATGTGCGAATTTCATCTCTCGTGGTGAGAAGTTGTACAGCATCAGGGTTAACCTTACTCTTCACCAATCCTTGCTTAATAATCTTAGTCAGGGTTTGACAGGATTGTAAGGCTTCTTTCCCCCCTTTGAGAATCACCCCATTACCCGATTTAATGGCTAAACTGGTAATTTGAATCAGTGCTTCGGGACGAGCTTCAAAAATAACCCCTAACACCCCTAACGGACAAGTTACACGCTTGAGAATCAATCCTTGATCCAATTCTCGATGTAGTTGTTGTTCCCCCAAGGGATCAGCCAGAGATTTTACTTCTCTGACACCTTTTATCGTAGCTTTAAGTTTTGTTTCTCCTAATTTCAGCCGATTATATAAAGGTTTGGCAATATTATCTTTAATAGCTGCTTCACAGTCTGCTTGATTAGCTGACACAATCTCCTCAAGATGAGCTTCTAGCGCTTGAGCGATGGCTTCTAGGGCTGCGTTACGGTCATTAATGGATAAAATCCCTAGTTCACGGGCAGCGATACGAGTTTTTTGGGCTAGTTCGACTAATACAGGAGACTGAGAAGAAGAAATCACCATCTTTTTTTCAGGGATAATGAGGTTTGGCTAATTAGATGTGGTTGTATTTATGGCGCTGCGGTATTTGGGGATAAGTCGTCTAAAACCGCCTTAATGGTCGGAGTCGCAAAGAAAACCTTCGTATCTCGTAGTAATTTTTCTCCCCAGAGATTTTCTTCGAGGAAATCTAGGTCAGCATACCGTCCATCTGCTTGTAAGGCTTTTTTTCCTAGTTCTAATCCCTTCCCTTGTTGTCCTTGGATATAAAAGGCGACAGCAAGCGCTAGTTGGGGTTCCGACTGTTGATCATCAATCTCAATGGCTGCTTCCCATTTAGCGATCGCTTCTGTTATCTTTCCTTGTTCATATTGAACTAAGCCAATATTATTAATCGCTGGCCAAAACTCTTTTTCCTGATCGACTGCTGTATCATAAGCGGTAATTGCTTCCCCATAGCGCCCCATTTTTAGATAGACGTTTCCTAAATCAAATAAAGCGGTTGGGGTTTCTGGTTCAAGTTTCAGTCCATCTTCTAAAACCTTAGCTGCTTGAGCGTAATCATCGGTTTGAAAGTAAGCATTGCCCAAAGTGAAGAGAATTCCAGAGGTTTCGTCTTCTGGCGCTAAAGAGAGCGCTTTATTAAGGATTTCAATCCCCTGATCTACCTCTTCTTGTTGTAGATAAAGACTTCCTAAGATAAACCATGTTTGATATTGATTGGGGGCTAGTTGTGTTGCTAGTTTAGCCCGTCCTAATGCTAACTCATACTGGCGAAAACGCACCAATTGGATAGCATCTTCGGCAAGAGCTAACCCCTGTTCTTCCAGTTTTTCAATATCAATGTTGGGGGTGTAAGGTAATAGCGCTTGTCCCCATACGGGAAGAGACGCACTCCACACGGTTGCACAGGTTAGTAGGGAAAAGAATAATTGACGTTTAGACACGCTTTGATCGCTCTTAGGTAAATTGAAGATTAGGATTTTTAAGTTTACACCCTAATATTGTGACATAGTTCATGGTCACTTTCAGGGAAAAATAAACCTATACTAGCAATCATCCTTATTAGGATTACCAGGACACTGATCATTCATGATCGTAGTAGAATCAGTAATAGGATTCTCGTAGGCAATTGCTGTGGCATTTAATCCGACAATTAAGCAAAGAACCGAGGGTATTACCATCATTAATTGTTTTTTCATGGTTTTCTCCTGATTACACCCATTAATTACTAAACTTATCCAAGTTAGCGGAAGATAATTTCTTCCTTTCTCCCTCTAGGATATACAACATTGATAGGGATGTCAGTCCCATTCTATATGGAAAAAAGTGGAATCGAGACAAGTATATTAGTATCTAAGTCAGGGAGTCAAGCACTTCACAACCTCTTTTTTTAGACAAAGCCTCCTTATCTTAGCTTAAAATTATGATAAATGATCCTAAGAGATGAATATTATCATGAATTATCGGGTTTTGCTTTGTATATTTGGATTAGGAGGATATTTAATGGGATGTACCAGTTATCCCCGAATTGTTAATTTTCCCTTTAATTCATCAGGACGAGGCTTAAATAGCCGTAATACAGAAATTACGCCTCAAACAAATGGCAAAGATCTGGTTTTTGTGTCAGATCGCAATGGATCTCAGGATATTTACTTATTTAATACCCAACGTCGTCAATTAGTAGAGTTACCAGGATTAAATTCTCTCGATGAAATTGCCTCTCATCCTTCGATCACAGCAGATGGACAAACCCTTGTTTTTGCGGTCAGTCGTTCAGGAAAGACTGCTATTTATCTTTATGATCGTCAAACTCAGCAAAAGCGCAATTTAACCCAGAATTTAGCTGCTGAGGTTCGCAATCCTACCATTAGTGCAGATGGATCTCGGATTGCTTTTGAAGCCGCCATCGAAGGACAATGGGATATCCTGATCTATGATCCCACAGGACAGCCTATTGACTGATCTTATAGAAAGTAGGGTGGGCTTTGCCCACCAAAACCCCTATTCAACAGCCTTATGACCAATTTTCTTAAGAATTCGTAAAACCGTGTATATATCATCTCCCCGATCTAGAGCAAAAGGAATAGACTCACAATAAATCGGATGATCTTGATGAATGAGTTTAACAAATTTAAACGTTGCCCCATTCGTAATTAATCCCAACAATGGTTTCTCAGGATGGGGATTTCCTAGCATATATCCTAAGAGTTGGGGCAGTCCCTTTTCAACGGAATAGGCTAAACCTTTGGCTTCTACTACCAAAATCCAAACATCAGGCTGAAAAACTAATAAATCCAGTCTTCCTCTAATCGAAAGATCATCAGCTTCTGAGACTACTATACTTTTTTCGGCAACCAGGTTAAATGGAGAACGGAAAAAACCTGCCATTTTTAATAAAGGTGACAGTACAACCATTTTCACAATCGGTTCAAGGATGCCATATTGGAGTAGATGGCGAAACTCAATTTTAACTTCGTCTAGATTTAATTGCTCTTGTTGTGTTAATTCAGGTAAATCCTCACGCCATTCAGGAAATAGCGTAGGATCACTGCTATATTCTAGACCAAAATCTGATTTAAGATTATGCAGTTGTAGTTGATCAGCAGGAATTGTCTGTGTCATCTTGAATCCCTTCCTTTCATGCCTCATAAAAAACCTAAATTTAGCTTATCACTTAACTTTCTATCTGATACTAAGCAATTCAGTGGATTATTGATCAGGATCAATCTCTAAACTTCTTAATTTTGCTTCTAGTTTTTTGATTCTTTCTTGAGCTTCTATTGCCTTTTCTGCTGAGGTTAAATAGCGCTTACCTTGCTGATCATACCAATATAACCATTCTCTTTCCACTCCTTGATAAATACCTATTTCTCGGCCGATTCCTAAGTTCATTTGAGATAACCAGACTGGCTCTCCTGACAATAATTTATACACTCCATT
>JBFRWQ010000623.1:0-3379 GCA_051439665.1 Microcystaceae cyanobacterium
TTAGGGGGAAGGGATGGAGGAAACTCCCTCAAAGGTGCGCTTGCGAATGGCGAGGAAACCTCGCCTTCGGTCGCACCTCTGCTGAGTGCCACCTGCCACCTGCCTTCCGAGGCAGAAGCCTCGGTCATTGTTTTCAATTTCTTCGATATTTTAGTTGCTCAACAGTCGAGTCAATAGCGCTGACTACCCACTTTACAACTTCTCTGGGATTCAAGAAGGCAACTCAAAGTTTTTGGGTAAGTGCCGAGGGACAGAAAAGTTGTCTATCAAGTTTTCTCTCAATATAAAATCACTTGATAGCCTCTTAATTGAGGCTTTTTTTTGAGGATTAACCCCCTTTTGTTCTTGACAACTAACTAGCTAAGAGCTAAAATAAAGGGCGACTTATCACAATTTAATCTGGCCTCAGATCTGACTGCTATTCATTATAGCAGTCTGGACTCGACTTACCCAAAAAGTACCCCAAAAAGAGGAGTAAAAAATGTCCCCCAAAACTAATTTAAGGGCATTGATTCACCCTGACGGGAATTAAGAAACCATTAAATAATTAAGAGCTTGACGCTCTTTTTTTGACCATTCAATTAACTAATAGCTTATGTTTGAATCAACTTTCAATCAACTATCAACTTCGGATATTTCCTACATCTGGAAACACATCAAACAGATTCAGAAACAACCAGAGTTCAAGCTGAATTCTCTCTGGCGAATTGCCAGTAACGCCGATTTATTTTCGGTTGAAGAATTTAATTCAGAGGGAGTATTAACATCTGAGCAAGTTCAAACAACTATGCAGTTTATCAGAGAATTCCAGCGACAATTCAGTCATCAATTTCTTTAATTAACCCCAAAAGGAGAAAGATTCTCTGCTGATTAAAATTCCCCATCATCATCGATCTGAGAATCGTCCAAGGCAAGAGGAGTATTTGGGGAAGCTGACCAGATTTCATCTTGTTGTTTCTCGATAGCTTCAATTTGCTCATCGGAAAGCCCAGAAAAGCCCAATAAAGCTTTTTCATCCTCTTCCTCTGGTTCTCGCCACCAGCGAGGTTCTCTCTCAGGTAATTCCCAGACATCCAGTTTGCCCTCAGAAAGCATTTCGCCAGTAGAGTAGCCTCGACTACGAAGATAACTGTGCTTACTCATTGGTTGACTCCTCAAATCAATTAATTGATTTTTAGCTTAACACAGAACATCCGAACTATGTCACCCCCTTTAGAGAATAACAACATCACAATTACCCATTTCTGTACGAAAACAGGTAAACTCCTACAAGATTATGACCCAGAAACGGGCAAATTCATCCCCCTGACGACCGAGATTCCTAATAGTGTATTAGGGGCGTGGTTTCCCGACCAAACTTACTACTACGGGGAAGTCTATGATAGTTCTACTAAAGAAGAAATATTAAAAGGATTTAACGGCACAAGCCTACAATTTAGTGATCAAGAGAAGTTTTTATTTGATGGGGATATTAGAGGCGAAGTTTTCCCCAACCTATCCGATGCAGCCGTGCGCTTCGGCATGATGAAAACCGAATGCCAAGAGATGCGCCAAGTAACGGGCAATTTTTTAATGGTAGATGACGAAGATTTATCAGATCAGGCAGTTTTAGAGGAAAAATACGGGGCAGAGGTCACAAAACTCATTCGCCAACAATTAGGGGATGGGTTTGGGGTGGTATCGCCCACTCTACACCAGCAAATGACAGGGAGTAATGAAGAAGGCAATGAGGGACGGAAAAATACCCCCTTTCAGTTTCGTATGGGGGCAGCCCCTCAAAAGGAATTACAGGGCTACTGGGAATCCAAAGGGATGATAGGGACGTGGAATCAATTTCCTCAAGAATTAGCAGAAAAAGGAATTAATGGTATTATTCCTAAATCCTGTGTCAAAATCGGGTCAGAGCATACCCAAGCAGGGGAAACTTATAACTTAACCGTTGATGTAGGGATCAAAGATTTTGCTGGCCGCACCCTCCAGAAATTGGGACCCCAAGCAGGGAATATCTTGATGGCTAATCCCCCGATTACCGATGAGTTTCTAAAGTTAGTTGAGGAAAAATTAGAAGAATTAGCGCTCAAACTGGAAAATCCCTACTATTTAAGCCAAGATTTCTTAGAATATAACCAAGAAAAATATCAACAACGGGCAGCCGATGAATTTGCCAAGCGCAATAACTTAGAGGGGGTTACTTATGAAGAATTATTAGAGCAACTAAGCGAAGATGCGATCGCTGAACTGGAAACTGAAGCCGAAGCCCTTAACACAATGGCCGCCTATCATATATTAAGTTCAGAACATGGCAAACAGTTAATTGACCATCCTTATATTGTTTCTGCCCTTGAAAAGCACGTTCAGCAACGATACAAAGATATTGTTACCATTTCCTTTGAGAAGTGGAATCGGGCTACTTTGTTACCAGGGAAGGAGCTAGAACCAGATGAGTTTTGTGACTCCAAATTACCCGATGGCGCACAGGTTGTGGTGTCAAGATCCCCCAATGCGTCGGCTAATTCTTTTGTCACCCTGACTAATGTGCATCATCCCCTCTACATGACAGAAGCCCGGGTCGGATCAGTTTATATGAATCCTCAAACCGCTAAATTGATACAGGGGGATTTTGATGGGGATAATGTCTATTATGAGCAGGTTAGTAAGAAACCTTATTTACAGAAGTTTGTGGCGTGGCAACAAGATCAGTTGTTTGAGCAGAAGCAAACAGCGATCGCTCAATACGAACAGAAAACGGGAGAAAATGGGGATAAGAGTTTCACTTTAGCTTTAGCTGCCCAGTATGCTAGAAATATTGAAGAACGGCTCAAAACTATCCCTGATGAAGAAAAAGGGGAATGGTTAGAGCTTCACAAAGCATTATCCACAAAAGTCCTACAATCTTATCGAGAATTAACCAAGAACAAGAAACAAAAATATGACCAAGAGGAATTTGCTGAAATCGCCCTTGCTGCTAAAGATGACACCGTAGGGCTGATTGCCAATAATTTAATGCACGGTATTGCTATTGAAAATGAAGTAAATTTGTATCCAGAGGCTAAGAAGCAAGAATATTTAGAGATTGCCAGCGCTCAATTAATTCAAGGCTTTTGTCGAGACAAAATAGACGGGGAATGGGTTGATACCAAGGGGGTTTCTAAATGGGGACTTGAACAATTAAGTGTGATTGGGGATCCTGAATCTATTCGCCTCATTACCCAAGATATTGGCACAATTACCGATTCAAGACTTGATCTAGATACTCGATTGACAGCGATCGCTTCCCTCGCTCATCATCAAGTAGAGGTTATGTCTAAACAACTCCAAATCGGGGTAGATTCAATGAAATCTGCCGAACGCCCCAGTGAGGAGATTATGATGTTATCGA
>JBFRWQ010000624.1:0-3570 GCA_051439665.1 Microcystaceae cyanobacterium
GATGCGGTTCAAAATGATCCCAATCTCTATGAATTGCTAACGTTGATAGACGGGATTCGGGTAGGAAGGGTACGGGAACAGCGACTAGCAGCAAAGGAACTCTCCCAAAGGCTAAAAACATCATGAATCAACCTGGAATGGGTGATGCAGTGAGTAGGATGGGCTTCGCCCATCAGATCATCTTTACTATCTCAGTACGAGCGCTTTTAGGGAATTTAATTGATAAAACTAGGCATTAAAGTCAATATATGACCAATTATATGCTATTTATCAGGATGTTGGTTGGCAAAGCGCCCTCTACCCATCTAAAAACTTCCTATCTTAACCACCATGATCTCAAGATCACGGTTAATACAAAAAGTCGATTAAAATGGACTCAAACCCTTGTGATTATTCGGTTTTAACCGACTTGACAGAAATGATTAACTTAAATCTTAATCCTGAACTTGAACAAAGAATCCAAGAAAAAGCTAACTTAGAAGGCTTATCTACTGAACAATATATTCAAAATTTAATTGAAGAAACTTTAACAAATCTATCTCAAAAAAGTTCCTCAGCTTTAGAAGATGAAGACTGGGAAGGTAAATTGATAAAATTTATTAATCGACCTTCTAATATAAATATGCAACCCTTATCTGATGAAACGATTAGTCGAGAAAGTATTGATAGCAGAGAGGACAAAATGCTATGACCTATAGGAAGGAGAAATTATTCGGAAAATTCCTACCAAACTCCCCCTCCCTGCTTTATTTTTGGGAAATGTCACCATCTCCACAGGAACAGGATCTGGACTTTTCTTGGCACGCTCAATGAATTCCCATCCATTGATTCTGGCAAGGAATAGCTCTGCGCAATACTACAACTCGAAAACCGATATTGTTGTTGTCGTTGCCCGGCTCGTTATTGTTACGATTGGCAGCACGGCAATTCCACGGATTATTGTTCCACGAACCGCCACGCAGCATCCGGTAGTGCCTGTCCCTAGCTCGGTTTCTCTTGTACCTTTCGGTAAGGCAAGATTACACCG
This sequence comes from Microcystaceae cyanobacterium, assembly GCA_051439665.1. Taxonomy (GTDB): domain Bacteria; phylum Cyanobacteriota; class Cyanobacteriia; order Cyanobacteriales; family Microcystaceae; genus JBGTGT01. The sequence goes on from JBFRWQ010000624.1 coordinate 1,028, forward strand.
CTTCTTCACTCTCTTTGCCAGGAAAGAGATGCGAATATCTGTTGTCTGAGTTGGTAGGTATCGCCATGCTTGAGATGGGCTTCCCAACTTTGAAGCGAATTTAAAACATCTTCACTGCTAATTTTACCATTGCGATAATCTTCTTGCAAGCGCTTTAATCGTCTTCTGCCTCGTTTTAGGTTTTCACTTCTAACTCTGATTCTATCAGGTAAGACCCGAAAGCCAACAAAGTTTGCGCCCTGTTTGGTTTCAAATAATTGACTTTTCATGGGGTGAAGTTTTAAGCGTAAAGTGGCCAAATAAGTTTCAATTTCCCACAAGGCATTTTGTAAAAATAAAGGATCATCACTAAACAGAGCAAAGTCATCCACATATCGTAAGTATTTAGAGACTTTGAGTTGTTCTTTGACGAAATGATCAAAGGGATTCATCATAATGTTGCCCATCCATTGACTGGTTAGATTGCCAATGGGTAAGCCTTTTCTGCGCATGACAGGTGAGACTAAATCATCTTGGGGGAAATAATCAATGACTGTTTCTTGTGGGTTACTACTATCGATGATCGTCTCAATTAACCACAGGGTATCTTTACATTTAATTTTGCGACGAATTTGGTTCTTGAGAATTTCATGGTCAATACTGGGAAAAAATTTCTTAATATCACATTGCAAAATGTATTGACTTGAACGAGCAAATTGGGTGAATTTTCTCAGCGCTCGGTGTGTCCCATAGCCTTGACGATTGGCGTAAGAGTCAGAAATAAAGGTGTTCTCAAAAATAGGCATGATCACAGCACATAGGGCATGGTGAACCACCCGATCTCGGTAAGGGGCGGCTGAAATCATTCGCCTTTTGGGTTCGACTATCTCAAAGGTTTTATAACGACCTGGTTGATAAGTTTTGTCTCTCAGTTCTTTTTGTAACTTTTCTATTTCTTGCTCTAGGTTATAGTTAAAGGCTAAAACATTGGCTTTAAATCGTTTTCCTTTTTGAGCGTTTCTAGCAGCATCTAGTAAGTTACCAAAGTCTGTGATCTGAGGGTATAAGTTGCCGACTCGTTTCATCGTTTTCCTTCTTTTCCTTGCTGACTTTTGATCCAGCCCCCTAATTCTTGTCCAATTCCGTTGATCAGTTGACTAGCGTATTGATAGCGCTGTCGGGAAATTAACTCAAAGTCTAGCAGTAAGCGGGTTTGATGGCGCATGACCTGCAATCTTCCATTTAGGGGTTCTAGATAGGATAGTTTTTTCTTGGCGTATTGTGCCATGATTAGCTGGTCTAAAAGATTATATAAATCTTTAATTATCAGATTGCCTAGTAATAACTTATGATCTCTTGGTAGTTTATTGAGGATGGGGACGTACCACTTAATCAAATCGTAGGTCTTTTGTACTACTGATAAATCTCTCATTGATTTTTGCTCAAAATAATTCGATCACTCGCTTTGCTCGCTCATCTAGAAAAAATTGTAAAGCATAAAGGGAAAAAGGGAAAAAGAAAAAAGGGTTATCAAGTCCTGCGCAATACTACAACTCGAAAACCGATATTGGAGTTGTCGTAGCCCGGCACGTGATTGAGACGAATGGCAGCACGGCAATTCCACGGATAATAGCTCCACGAACCGCCACGCAGCATACGAGAATGATTATCATTGTCATTTTCATCTACCCACGCACTGCCATCAATTGGCGCACCTTCGTAATTATCATGCCAAGTATCCTCACACCACTCCCACACATTACCGTGTAGATCATATAAGCCAAAGGCATTGGCGGGAAAGCTGCCTACAGGGGTTGTTTCTCCTCTATACCGTCCTTTTGATTCTTCTGCATAGGTTTCACTAGCATCATAGTTAGCCAGTTCACCTGTTATTGTTTCCCCAAAATAAAAGGGAGTGGTTGTTCGGGCCCGACATCCATATTCCCATTGAGCCTCGCTCGGTAATTTATACTCATTACCCGTTAATTTTGATAATCTTTGGCAAAATTCAACCGCATCATGCCAAGTAACTTGTTCTACAGGTCTATTATCTCCTTTGAAATGACTAGGCTCTGGTTCTAAGTCCCTTTCCCCTTTTAAATCTGTTTGGGTAGCGATCGCTTGCCACTGCTTCTGAGTAATAGGGAATTTTGCCATATAAAAAGAGGGGACAGTTACCTCATGTTGAGGACTCTCTCTACTGAAATAATCTACATTATATTTTTGATTAAGTCTTTCAATTTCTGAGGCTTCCGTTCCCATCATAAACGTTCCTTTGGGAATATATACCAAATCCAAAGTCACCCCATCGGCTAATTTCTCAGTAAAATATTTGACTCGATGGGTTTTTCTCTCTATTTCTTCCCCCTTAGCATTAACTTTGACCACCTCACAAGAAAAAACTTTAAGAGCATACCGTTTATACAGTCCATACCCTCCTGCTGCTACCCCTCCTGTTAACAGCATCCATCCTATTCTCTGTATCAATTGTCTTCTTTGCCATTTCTTCGATCGCAAAATTGACAAAGGAATAGGCAATTCTACCCCTTCTATGCGACATTGAT
>JBFRWQ010000625.1:0-20498 GCA_051439665.1 Microcystaceae cyanobacterium
TGATCAAAATAATCCCCTGACTGATTGGGATCATCCCATTCTTGTAACAGTTGAGGTAAGGGATAGGTTTGTAAGGGGGGTAAGGGGGGTTCTTCTGCTAAAGTAATTGACAGATTGAGAATTAATAGAAAAGTAATACTAACAATGAGTAATGGTCTTTTATAAAGTGATTTAATAGACAGTCGGCGGCGAGACATTTTGAATTTTTTCCTGATTAACATCAATAAGGGTTGGATGAGCATTTAAGAAGAGGGTTTCTTTGATATATCCCTCTCCTAATTGTAAGGGAGAGTATTGATACTCTATCAGTAAGGATTGAATGCGATTAAAGGCTTCGGGAAGCTGATTAAAGGGGAGGTTAGGAAATCCATGATGAATACTATGATAGGGAAGTCCTCCCATTAACCATTGCGTTAAATTGTTGACTTTTAAATTTCTTGCTCCATAAAGTTGGGTTAATAAATGATTCTCTTGTTTGTCCCAGTAACCATAATGTTCTAAATGCTCTCGTATCTGCATAATGATACCAATTGTTCTTTCTAAAATGAGCCAAAATAATAGATACCGACCTAAGCACTCATAATGTAGAGCAACAAATAATAAACTACTATGAATTAAAATGATTCCGCCTATATCTAAGGCAATTTGTTTGGTTAAATTGGGACGGAAAGAACGTAAATGCCAACCTTGAGCAAAGGTTTTGAAAATAACCCCTAATCCTCCTAACATAAATATATCAATTATGATTTGATTGCGTATATACCAGCGTAGCAATTTATTTTCTTTTTGATACTCTTCTAATGTCCATTGTACCCGTTCGGGATCTCTTAAATCCCTACCATTCCAAGCATGATGGAGAATATGAGTTTCTGAATAAATTCCGTAAGGCCAGAGCATTGGCCAAGATATTAGACGGGGGAAAATCTCCTCAAACCATCGCCAACCTGTCAGGGTATAATGGGCGGTGTCATGGGTACAGACTAACCAAAAGGAATAGATTATTCCTGCGATCGCTGTTAGACTTATAAAGGTTATTAAATGAGTTTGTAACCAGGCTAGAGTGATAAGGCTAAGGAATAAAAAACCTAAGATAGAAAAGCGTAATAAGCCCCACCAAGGATTAATTTTATCTAAGTCGGTAATAGATGTGCGTAATGCTTGATTAATATCCATCTTTAATCATTTTCTTTTGTAGTTAAGGTTGAAGGACTAAAGCCATTACTACGAGCTTAAACTAATATTGAATTTCTAAGGTAACTGAAGCTCTCACGGTTTGCTCACCACCAATGACAGGGGTGCTATTTTGTGCTGCACTTCTTGATGCTTGTTCAGCTTGTATCATTCTAGGTTGTGGTAAACTAGCGCCATTAATTTTAATGCTAATAATTTCCTCTGCTGTAAAATTTAAGGTATCTAAGACGGCTTGTGCTTGTGCTTGCGCATCCTTTGTTGCTTGTCGTAGAGCCTCTTTTTGTGCATCAGAAATTGCTGCTTCAGTTGCGGTGAAACTTACGCCATCAATACGAGTTGCACCCGCTTTGACTGCTTCATCTAAGAGTGACCCCACTTGTTCGGTTGTCATGCGAAAACTGACTGTATTTGTGGCAATATAACCGACTAATTGGCGCTGATTATTGTTATATTTATAATTAGGTTGTAAACGAATTCCTGTAGTTTCTAATCGTTCTACCTGACGAGTGCGTAAGAAATTAACCACCGCAGTTGTCAGTCTAGCTACTTCTTCTTGTACTTCTGTGACATTTTCACCCTGAATTTCTACTCCTAGTCGAACTTGAGTTAAAGTAGTCGGAATTCTTTCCACACCCTGTCCCGTTACTGTTAAGGTTCGCAAGACAGCCTCTTGTGCCATAGTTGGATTAATACCCACTAAATTTATTAATAAAGTAGTGACTAATAAAACAAAAAAACGTTTACTGATTTGACCAAAATACATCATCTGAAGGTTTTTTCCGATTATAGTAAATTAAATCCCAACAATATTATAAAGATGTAGGGTGGGCTTTGCCCACCACTTAGATATTAAAATAGTAGAACAAGCTTCTAGCTTGTCATCAGCAAAACAGTAGAACAAGCTTCTAGCTTGTCACAGGCAAAACAGTAGAACAAGCTTCTAGCTTGTCACCAGCAAAATAGTAGAATAAGCTTCTAGCTTGTCATCAGTAAGCTTGTCACAGGCAAGATGCCTGTGCTACTGGTCACAAATTAACTAAATTATGTCTCATCAATCTTTATTACATCTCTTACAATTAGCCAGTCCTAGCTTTCCAGTCGGCGCTTATAGTTATTCTGAAGGGTTAGAAGCCTTGGTAGAGAAAGAAATCATTAAAGACCACAAAACTCTAAAAAAATGGCTATTAAATGAGCTTCTGTTTGGCAATATTCGGATTGAAACAGCTATAATAGTTCGAGGTTATTCTGCTACTTTAGCTCATAATATAGATCAATTAAATCATTGGAATCAATGGTTATCGGCTGCCAGAGAAACAAAAGAATTGCGTCAACAAAGCTGGCAAATGGGACAATCTTTAAGCGGATTATTGAGCGAGTTAGATCCCCAATTATTGCCCATCTTAGAACAAATCGAGCGCCCTTGCAATTATGCGATCGCTTTAAGCGTAGCCTTTGCTATCTGGGACATTGACTTATCCGATGCTATTTTAGCTTATCTTTGGAGTTGGGTCACTAACTTAGTCAGCGCTGGTGTTCGTTTAATTCCCCTTGGACAAACCGCAGGACAACAAATTATCTTAGGATTAAATGAGCCTTTACAGGAGGCTGCTAAGTCTATCTTAGACTTAAAAGATGAAGCGCTATTTAGTTGCAGTTGGGGATTATCATTAGCGAGTATGAATCATGAGACTCAATATACTCGATTGTTTCGTAGTTAATATCTATTTAGTGGTATTGCTATAAATTGCTTTGAATGGTGAAAAACACCGCCTTGCAATCAATTGACAAGGAACTAATATATACCGTTGTCTAAGGATAACTAATTGCTCAATCATAGTTCATTTTAATGAACGTCCTCTATTAGTCTTGGAATTCATTACGAGGTGGTTGATATGGTGAGCCGTTAATTTTGTCTTATAATGGTGCTTAATGGTATGGTTATTAATACCGCCGAAAAACTTATAATTTGTAGGATGGTTTAAGCACAAAAACAACCTTGAGGACTACGAGCAGGTTTAGTAGATAATTTATATTAATCATTGATATACAAAACCTGCCCCTACAATAGAAATATTATACTCAGCTTAATGTAGCATCATCTTCTAGCCAAATTGAAGCTGTTCTTCCTTCAACTAGGAATTCACCCCATCCATCTGAATCTGTCCAAATTTCCCCTGCTTTATCTCCAAACAATTGATAGGGACCCCTTGCTACGACAAATTTATTATCAAAAAGTTTGATAGTAGCAAAATGATAGAATTTCATATTTTTTCGACCAGTATCCATTCTGATTGCTCTTACTTCACCACCTGGTGCATTACAAATAACGGCTGCCATTGCTCCCTTAGCATTGGGGACAAAACCATTACGAATCCAGCCGACAACATTAAATTGTTCGTACAGTCTTTCTTCCCCCAAAGCAAATTGCTGCCTTAACTTTAGCAAAATATTTATATAGTTTCGCCCTTCAATATTTGGGTTTACACCATAATAATCTGCAAAGAAAACACATGGATAGCCACTACTTCTCAGTAGAATATAGGTATAAGCTAAAGGCTTAAACCAATCTTGAACATGAGAGTTAAAACCTCGACCAAATTCATAGTCATGATTTTCAACAAAAGTTGTAGCTAAAGCAGGCTGTTCAGCCATTAATGTTCCTCTATTTAGTTCACCAAGTGGAAATGATTCGTTTTGATAACTAGCATTAAGAAACTTAAATCGTAATGGAAAATCCAATAAACTGACCGTTTGTGGAAATTCTCCTGAAGCAGAGACCCTCGTGATATAGTCATGCAGTGGTTGAGTATCACCTGCTATATATTCACCAAGAGCAAATAAATTTTTCCTTTTCCCATTCTCACTATTTGCTCTTACATCTCCAATCCACTCCCTAATGTAATCTGCATCAATATGTTTGACAGCATCAATACGGTATCCATCTAAATCCAATGAATCTGTTATCCAACGTCCCCAATACTTGATCTCCTCTTTGACATCAAATCTATCAAAATCAATGTCATTACCTGTCAAATAATCAAAGTTTCCTTTTTCTAAAGACACCCAATCATCAAAGCTTTTTTCATTAGGATTCCAAAAAGGTTCATTAAATAAAAGTCTGTAAATATATCTGGGATCACCGTTTCCATCTCTTTCTGTCTCCCATTCAGAGCCACCTGGACCAGAGCGAATTTTCTCAACAGTATCAAAACCATCAAAGTGCCAGACACGCCATTCATAACTTGAGTATTGACCATTTCTAGCGGGAAAGGTGAATTTTGAGTAGGGTCTTACGTCTATGACTCCACATTGAAAACAATCACCATATCTTTGATAGTTTCGATTATCAGGCTCTACACGCACAGCTTGCCAAAATGTGTCATCTGTAGCACCTCCAAACTTATGATTAACCACTATATCTGCATAAACTTGAATTCCCAAACGATGCAATTCACTGACAGCAGATTCTAATTCTTCTTTCGTTCCATACTTAGTTCGGGCAGGAGCAGGAGACTGTCCTTCATTATTATTGGAAAATTCACCTAAATCAAAATGGTCGTAAACATCATAGCCTACGGAGTTATCACTGCCAAAAGCTTTATAAGCAGGTGGAATCCATACGGCTGTAATACCTAATTCCTTGAGCGAATTTGCTTGATCTCTAAGAAAAGTCCACAAAGGTTGATTACCTTGCACTTCATCGTCTTTTCCAATAAACCAGCTAAAAAACTGGAACATTACGCCATTAACCAACATTTTTGCTCTCCTGAGTGAAGATGGTTATTTACGCTCCGAAGATAACATGAGTTAAGCATAATTTTCAACTCAGCAATTCTTATTTTGAGAAGAACAAAAGAATTGATCGTCACTTATGTGAGTAAAGGATTATCATTGATCAATAGATGATTAAATTAACCCTCCAACGGTTAACCCTATGACCCCAAAATAAGGTCTCAAGTCTCTGGCTTTAGGCAGAGGGACTGATAACTGTTCACTGATAACTGATAATTGAAATGACCCTCAGACTTCCCCAAGACTTTCAAGATAACTTTGATATTATTGTAGTTGGTGCTGGACACGCAGGATGTGAAGCCGCTTTAGCCAGTGCCCGTTTAGGCTGTCGTACCCTACTATTAACCCTTAATCTAGATAAAATTGCCTGGCAACCTTGTAACCCGGCGGTGGGAGGTCCTGCTAAATCCCAGTTAACCCACGAAGTTGACGCATTGGGGGGAGAAATTGGTAAAATGGCTGACCGAACCTATCTACAAAAACGGGTTCTTAATTCCTCACGGGGACCTGCGGTGTGGGCGCTACGGGCGCAAACGGATAAGCGTGAATATGCGGCAGTAATGAAAAATATTGTGGAAAATCAGGACAATCTACTCATTCGTGAGGGGATGGTTACTGATGTGGTATTAGGTGACAATGATGAAATTGTAGGGATTCAAACTTATTTCGGAACCTGTTTCCAAGCTAAGGCTGTTATTCTGACGACAGGAACATTTTTAGGCGGGAAAATCTGGATTGGTAGTAAATCGATGCCAGCAGGACGGGCAGGAGAATTTGCAGCCGTTGGCCTAACAGAAACCCTTAATGATCTCGGATTTGAAACAGGACGGCTTAAAACAGGGACTCCAGCTAGGGTAGATAAGCGCTCTGTTGATTATAGCCGACTTGAACCCCAACCCCCTGATGAGGCGGTGCGCTGGTTTAGTTTTGACCCTGATGTCTGGGTGGAAAGAGAACAAATGAATTGTCATTTAACCCGAACGACGGCGAAAACCCATCAATTGATTCGGGATAATTTACATTTATCTCCTATTTATGGCGGTTTTATTGATTCAAAGGGACCCCGTTATTGTCCTTCGATTGAGGATAAAATTGTCCGTTTTGCTGATAAAGAAAGTCATCAAATTTTTATTGAACCAGAAGGACGGGAGATTCCTGAATTATATATTCAAGGATTTTCAACGGGATTACCAGAAAATGTACAATTAGCAATGCTGCATACCCTTCCTGGTTTAGAAAACTGTACAATGTTGCGGCCAGCTTATGCGGTGGAATACGACTATTTACCCGCCACCCAATGTTATCCCACTTTAATGACCAAGAAAATAGAAGGATTATTTTGTGCAGGACAATTGAATGGGACAACAGGATATGAAGAAGCTGCCGCCCAAGGGATTGTAGCAGGAATTAATGCAGTTAAATGGGTTAAAGGGGAGGAAATGGTCATCTTTCCCAGAGAAGAAAGTTATCTCGGTACATTAATTGACGATTTGTGTACCAAAGATTTAAGAGAACCCTATCGGATGCTTACCTCACGCTCAGAATATCGCTTGATTTTACGGTCTGATAATGCAGACCAACGGTTAACCCCTTTAGGTCGTAAAGTGGGTTTAATTGATGACCGTCGCTGGCAATTATTTCAAGCTAAACAAGCGAATATTATTGCTGAGAAAGAACGATTGCATGAAACTCGAATTAAAGAGAAAGAAGAGGTAGGAATTGCTATTACAACCGATACCCAACAGAGAATTAAAGGGTCAGTTTCTTTAGCGGATTTATTACGCCGACCGAAATTTCATTATATCAATTTAGAGCGCTATGGACTAGGAAATCTACAGTTAACTAAAGCTGAAAAAGAGGGTACAGAAATTGATATTAAATATGCAGGTTATTTGAAGCGCCAGCAAAACCAAATTGATCAACTTAATCGTTATCGTCAGCGTAATTTACCCTCAGATTTAGATTATATGACGATTGATACTTTATCGATGGAGGCTAGAGAAAAGTTGAATAAGGTTAAACCGTTAACGATTGGCCAAGCGTCTCGTATTGGGGGGGTTAATCCTGCTGATGTCAATGCTTTGTTGGTTTATTTGGAGTTGAAACTAGCTACTAAGTGAATGAAGTTAAACATTAGTAGGGGGGGTAACAGGGAAGAGGGATAAAATGTGATAACTAGCCCGAAACTTTGCCCACCATTGTCTTACCTCATTTAAACACGCTTTGGTGGGCAGCCCTTAAAACCCTGTCTGGTAAGATTAAATTAACTAATACTGCCCACCCTACAACTACAACTGACTATAAAAGGGATTAAGTGTTGTTAATTGTCGGATTTGATGGGTGAAGCCCATCCTACTGAACTATGAAAAATCTTATTGAACAATTACCAAAAGCGGAACTTCATCTTCATATTGAAGGAACATTAGAGCCTGAGTTAATGTTCAAATTGGCTCAACGAAATCAGATTGAATTGCCTTACCAGTCAGTGGAAGAAGTTAAGTCAGCTTATCAGTTTGACAATTTGGATAATTTTCTCAAATTATACTATTCAGGAACGCAAGTTTTAGTCACTGAACAAGATTTTTATGATCTCACTTACGCTTATCTAGAAAAAGCGGTTAGTCAAAATATTCGTCATGTTGAACTCTTTTTTGATCCCCAAACTCATACTGAGAGAGGGATTCCTTTCTCAACGGTTTTTCAGGGAATTTATCAAGCTTTACAAGATGCTGAAAAAAACTATCCCCTTTCGAGTCATTTAATTCTTTGTTTCTTACGTCATTTGAGTGAAGCGTCAGCGATCGCAACCTTAGAAGAGGCTTTACCGTATCAAGACTATATTATCGCAGTGGGATTAGATTCAAGTGAGAAAAATAATCCACCTCATAAATTTCAACGAGTATTTGAGCAAGCAAGAGCTAAAGGGTTTTTAACGGTTGCACACGCAGGAGAAGAGGGAGATGCTCAATATATTTGGGAAGCCATAAACTTGTTAAAAGTGTCTCGCATTGATCATGGGGTAAGATCAACTGAAGATCCTAAGTTAATCGATTATCTTAAACAAACACAAATTCCTTTAACTACTTGTCCTCTTTCTAATCTTAAGTTAAAGGTTTTTCCTTCTCTTAAAGAACATACTCTTAAACAATTATTATATTTTGGACTATGTGTAACAATTAATTCTGATGATCCTGCTTATTTTGGTGGCTATTTAAACGAGAATTTTAAGGAAAGTCAGGAAGCTTTAGCCTTAACCAATCAAGATATTATTCAGTTAGCAAAAAATTCAATTAATGCCTCTTTTTTAGAGAAGATTGCTAAAGAATCATTAATAGCAGAAATTGATCGAGTAAGTCATAATTATGTTAACTAATGAAAATGAATTAGTAATTAAAAATGAACGGAATTATCTTCATCGGAATACAAGCCAGTGGGAAATCTTCTTTTTATTTGAGGTATTTCTACAAAACTCATATCAGACTTAACCTCGATATGTTAAAAACAAGACACCGAGAAAAGATTTTATTTGATGCTTATTTATTAGCCAAGCAATCCCTTGTAATAGATAATACCAATCCGACAATAGAAGATAGAAAAAAGTATATTGAAAAGTTACGAAAACATAGGTTTTGCTTGATCGGGTATTACTTTGAATCAAAGCTTGAACAATGTTTAGCAAGAAATCAACAAAGAAGGGGAAAAGAACAAATTCCTGAAAAGGGAATCAAAGGAACTTATAAAAAGTTACAACAACCTAAGTATGATGAAGGATTTGATGAGCTATACTATGTCAAAAGAGAGTCAGGAGAATTCATAGTAGAGGATTGGTAACATGAAATTTGATGAGTTAGATCAGAAAATGCGAATTTTCGAGACAGCAAACGATCAATGTGTCTTGCCTGGAATTTATATGGTTGCGAGAATAGATGGTAGATGTTTTACAAAATTAACCAAAGAAATTCATGAAGTTGAAGCTCCCTATGATCTTAAATTTCGTGAGATGATGGTCAATACAGTTAAACATTTGATGCAATGTGGATTTAAGATTGTTTATGGCTATACTCAAAGTGATGAGATTTCTTTACTTTTTTGGTTAATTTATACTATAATTACTTAGGTGGGCAAAGCAGATAAATTTCTGATTAGTTTCAAAGGCTTCTCAGACCTTGCTCACCCTACCGTTTAAATAATTAGTACATTTTTTTACTATTAATATCGGGTTATTTTTAACTGATTTTCGGTTTAAAGTGCTAACCTAGTGATCGTGTCACCCTAACTTTAAAATGTCGAACCACGATGCAAACTCGCGACTCCCTCACTTCTAGTCTTCAGCCTTCCCAACCGCAACGAATGGCCTCTATCAGCCGAACCACTAAAGAAACAGATATACAAGTTAGTCTTAATCTTGATGGTCAAGGAAATTGTCATGCAGACACAGGAATTCCTTTTCTTGACCACATGCTGCACCAAATCGCCTCTCATGGCTTAATTGACATCAGAGTAAAAGCTGCAGGGGATATTGAAATTGATGATCATCATACAAACGAAGATGTGGGAATTACTCTTGGTCAAGCCTTAGCTGAAGCAGTGGGCGATCGCAAGGGAATTCAGCGCTTTGGCCATTTTATCGCACCATTGGATGAAGCGCTTGTACAAGTTGCCCTTGATTTTTCGGGACGGCCTCACCTCAGTTATGGCTTAGAAATTCCCACTGAACGAGTTGGTACTTATGATACCCAATTAGTACGGGAATTTTTTGTGGCTTTGGTCAATCATAGCCAGATTACCCTACATATTCGTCAATTAGATGGGATTAACTCCCACCATATTATTGAAGCAACCTTTAAAGCCGTTGCTCGTGCTTTACGGATGGCTTTAGAAGTTGATCCCCGTCGGGTTGATACCATTCCCAGTTCTAAAGGAGTTTTGTAGGAAAGTTAGATTAGTTTTTCTAAGAGAGGTTGTAGTTGTAGGATGGGCTTTGCCCATCAAATCATAGAATTAAAGTACTGAACTGACGCAGCTAACATGAAGCAATAGGAATGGCTGTTGTTGGGCTTTAGCCCTTAGACATCGCCCTAAAGGGCTTACTACAAGCCTGACTCTAATACCCTAAATTAGCTGTGTCAGTCCAGTAGGATATATTAGTAACCCATCACAGAATATTTGTAAAATTGATATACTTCTTACTATAACATCAGGAGAGTGCTTAGTTCTTCTAGGAGGGTAAGACTGTTTTTTCTACACAATTCCTGCGTTCAAACCTCCATCTGCTCAAGATACTCCTGAAACTCAGCCAGTGACCCCACCGTAATTGCTTCTCGATGTAAAGTTTTCAAGCAGTCAGTATCCTCAAGCTGGTTGATTATTTCAGCCAATTCACTGGTAAAAGACGAAAAATGAACCTCAAGCACCTCAAGGATAGCCTCACGTCCATTTTGGACAATCCCTTCCTGACGTGCAATTCGCTCAAAACTTGTTACATAGGGCATTTGCAAATCCTCCTCATAACGTTGAATTTCCTTTTTTTAAACCTCCATCTGCTCAAGATACTCCTGAAACTCAGCCAGTGACCCCACCGTAATTGCTTCTCGATGTAGAGTTTTCAATTGTTCAGTATCCTCAAGCTGGTTGATTTTTTCAGCCAATTCATTGGGAAAAGACGAAAAACGAACCTCAAGCACCTCAAGGATAGCCTCACGTCCATTTTGGACAATCCCTTCTTGACGTGCGATTCGCTCAAAACTTGTTACATAGGGCATCTGCAAATCCTCCTCATAACGTTGAATTTCCTGCTTAAAGTTCTGTTCCTCTAACGCTGGAAGATTGATCATCCAGTCGATTAAGCGAAACAACTCCAGTATATCTTGTCGGCTGTAACCTCGTTGGTACAAACTTTTGGCTATCCCTAATTTTCCCTGATAACGACTCGAAACATCCTGTCTTGTTCGTTGCGTCGTCAAATGGGCTGCTACTATCACAGCAAACGGATTATTACTTCTTTCTAACTCGTTCATCTTCTTACTATAATCCAACAACTTGGCGATAGGAAATCGTAATTCCACCCGACATCCCCATAACTCATAAAAGTACCTATCAGGCCGCCATGATCGCCTCTCATCAGCTAAAATCGCTAAACTAACCACAGGTCGCCGATAAACATCAAAAATTCGATTATTATAGACATACATCCGTTCAGCAAACTCTGACTGTTCCTGACTCTGAATCTCCACATGAATTAATACCCACACCTCCTCTCCATCTTTACGCCATACCTTTACTAACTTATCTGCTTCTCTCTTTCCTAATTCTGACTCTCGGATAATTTGTTGAAACTCCTTATCCAAAAATTCATACCCTCGTTCCCAATCAATATTAATCTCAATATCAGGAAAGAAAAAAGTCATAAAATCTCGAAAATAAATTGATAATGCCTCTTTCCAAGGATTATCATAATCTGTTCGTTGACTCATCTTAGACATTGGTTTCTCCTAATAACTTCAAATTGAACTCCTATTTGATAGATGTCAGTCAATCTCACCTCAGTTATGGCCTAGATATTCCGACTGAACGAGTTGGTACTTATGATACCCAATTAGTATGGAAATTTTTTGTTGCTTTGGTTAATTATAGCCAGATTACCATAACATATTCATCAATTTAGATGGGATTAACTCCCAACATATTATTAAAATAAAAATCATCATAGCTATTGTTCAGATGAAATCCTTTGGTTAAATAATCTTCAATTAGAACATATATAGCGTAATGATTAGCAAACGATGCTCTAGCTTTTGAACCCCTATTAGCTGCTTTTGTTTTAATATTTAAGTACTGCAATAACTCACTCGCTTCTAAAATTTCACTTCCCTGATTTGGAAAAAAATGATTAAGAATATCAATAATCTTAAGGATAAAATAATGTTGAAGAATTGCCATCAAATAAACTCCCTTGTTTAATCGTTAATTGATGATTCTTATGAATCTGCTTTTGATAGCTCTTTTGAGGTGGATTAAGTGATTGTCCCTGATATTCTTTGAATCCCAAAACTCGTCTGAGTCCAATTTTTAGATAGTCTTCTTGAGATTCTATACTAATTGATTTGCGATTCAACTGTTTAGCAACTGCACCAGTTGTAAATGAGCCAGCAAAGGGATCTAATACAGTATCATTTTCATTACTACTAGCGAGGATAATTCTTTGTAAGAGAGATACTGGTTTTTGCGAGGGGTGATTTTCATATTCCTCCATCCGATATCTAACACGAGGAAAATACCAAACGTTACCTGGAACTTTCTGGGTATTGTAAGGGGTAGGAACTGCTTTTCTATAGTCAACTAGCTTGCGAGTAGCACCTGTTTTGGCTTCAACAAGAATACTATCTGAATTAAATGTATAGTTTTTGGGATGTTTCACACAATGTAGAATGGGTTCATATAACGAGCCATAATAATTCTTAGCCTGTACACCAGAACTATCATAATGCCAAACAATACGACTGAGAATTGTCAATTGATCTCTCAGAAAAAGATCAAAATAAGGCATTGCTTGAGTACTAGCCATGACATATAAAGATCCGTGAGGTTTAAGAATGCGAATACATTCATTTAACCATTGATAACACCATTGTGCATAAGTTTCATCTGATGACCACTTATCTTTAAAGTTACTAAATTGTTTACCTATATTGTAAGGGGGATCAGCAAAAATGAGATCAGCCGATTGATCGTTAATTTGATGTGTAAGGATATTTAAAGCATCTCCATAATAAATCAGATGATCCTCGTTTTGATAGATGTCAGACATAACAGATTTCAGTCAATTAAGAAGGATAAAATAACGGTAAAACATATTCTAAGCGACGAGACCAAGATTCCTCATTGTGTTCTCCCTCTGTATCTTCTACTGTCCATAAATTATGGTCTTCTTGATAACCAAATTTCTCCATTAATAAAGCTTTCATTTCTCGTCCCCTAGCAGTCGCTCTTTCTTCAATGACTGCATTGTGATGTCCACCTTCTCTAATTAAGCCCCAATCCAAGTAAATCTTTGGTTTTAACTGCTCATCATTCAGGGTTTTTCGACTTGATGCAATTAAAGTTGATCCATCTAATGTTCCGAAATAATCATCAAAAATGTCAAAATTTTCCTGATCATAAACTCTATCTAAACCAACCCAAAAAGAAGGAGATAAAGCAGCCACTAAGCCAAATTGTTCAGGGTGTTGTAAGGCAGTATAAAAGGCAGCTAATCCACCATGAGAAGCACCTAAAAGTAAGGTCTGGTTAGCCTCTTTTATGGTTCGATAATTGTCATCAATAAAGCCTTTAACTGATGTTGCTAAATAACGGGAATAGTCTTCTAACCCTCCCCATTCTCTTACCCTCATCGGTGCATGGGTATATTCATAATCTCGATCAATGGGAGAAACCGCCACAACAATGACTTTTCTCATACGACTACTGACATATAATCGGGTTAAAAGTGTTGACATTTTCCATGTTTTATGGTATGCACCTCCTTCAAAAAAGACCGTATTGCCATCATTCATATAAATAACAGGATAGGCAGTCTCACTCAGTTCATAATCTCTGGGAACAAAGACATGAACTTTTCTCGGTTCACTAAAAAAATTATCAAAGCTATCGGGTTTAAAATAAGGATAGGTATGATAAAAACCACTCCAATCACTGTGGTCATGACACCAGCCTTCTTGATTCCCTTTAACAAATTGTTCCATCATAAATTGTCCCCCTTTGGAGTGATAAACAAGCGGATGTTAATAATGAATTCCTGCTAATTTTAAACGACGTAAGGCTTCCCCTAAGCGATCGCAATCAGCAATTAAACTAATTCTGACATAGCCTTCTCCCCCTGCACCAAAAGCGCTACCAGGGGTAAACACAATCCCCGTTTTTTCTAGCACATCAAGGGCGAAATCCGTAGAATTCATCCCTCTTGTGACAGGAACCCAGAGATACATTGTTGCTTTAGAGGGCTTAATTTGCCAGCCTAATTCCCCTAATCCTTTAATTAAGAAATCCCGCCGTTGACGATAGCGCTGTTGTACAGCTTCAATATAGTGATGGGGTAATTGTAAGGCTCTTTCGGCTGCATCTTGCACCACAGAAAAGATACCATAGTCCATATTAGTTTTCAGGGTTCGTAACCCTTGAATCAAATCAGAATTACCCACCACAAAACCCACTCGCCAACCTGCCATATTATAGGTTTTAGACAGGGTATGAAACTCTACCCCTAGCGCTTTGGCACCCTTAATTTCCAATAAGCTAGTGGGTTGATAGTCATCAAATGCCAATTCAGCGTAACAAAGATCATGAACAAGAATTACTTCGTAATGATGCGCCCAATCAACAATTTCCTCAAAAAATGACCGTGGAGCAACTGCTGTTGTGGGATTATTGGGATAATTAAAGTATAAAATCTTCGCTTGTTGCGCAATCTTTTCTGGTATGGTGGCTAAATCAATCACCCAATCTTGATCAGCCGATAATACAATAGGGTGAATTTTGCCTCCTGCAATCATTGGACCACGAAAGTGGGCGGGATAGGAAGGACTCGGTACTAAGACTAATTCCCCTTCATTGACATAAGCTAAGGCTAAGTGTGCTAACCCCTCTTTTGATCCCAATAAGGGTAGCGCTTCACTGTCAGGATTGAGATGAACATTGTAGTGACGTTCATACCAGTTAGTAATTGTCTGACGAAAACTTCTGGTTCCTTCAAAGGGAGGATAACCATGATTGCGAGGAATCGTCATGGCTGCGATCGCAGAATCAATCACAGGTTGAGGGGCTGCCCCATCTGGGTTTCCCATCCCTAAATCGATTAAATCTAGCCCCTGTTCTCTCGCTTTGGCTTTGAGTTCATCTAGACGGGCAAATACATAGGGAGGTAAGGCATTTAAACGATCAGCGCGACGAATCCAACTAACAGTCATTCAGGTTATCGAGGGAATCAAGTCTGGACATCTTTACTATTTAATCACATTTTAATCTAAAATGAGATACCCTACCATTATTTCTTAAACTGATTATTAATGAGAATTATTCAAACTAAAGGAAGCGTGAAAAACGGACAAATTGACCTAACTATTCCGTCAGGATTTCAAGAAGGAGAAGTTGACATTATCATTAACGAACCTGATCAATTTGAACATCGTCATCAAATAATGAGAGAAAAAGGTTATGATTCTCCCGAAAAAATAATGGAATTAATTCATACAGTTAAATTAGAAATACTTAAATAAAAAGGAAGAGAATAAAAATGTCTTCTCTTAAACGTATTTTTGTAGATACCAAAATTTTTATTACATTCATATCTTATTGATCCAATAACCTTAAAAATATCCAACCAAAAAAACAACCGATCGCATAATAAAGAAAATCCCCCCATGAAAAGGTTGTTCCCAATAAAAACTTACCGATCAGATAGGATCTAAAATATACTAAGAGAGGAGGATGCCATAGTTGTAGAAATTCCACCAGACAAGTAACAATAAAAACAATGATCGGAATACGGTATTGATTTTTTCGAGAAGGAAACCAGAGAAAAAACAAGACACACCAAAATAGTTCATACCAAATCCCTACCAATCGATCATTAATCCATCGTTCTCCCCATCCTTGATAAAATTTAGAAGCGATGCCAATCAGAGTAAGGAAGAGCAAAGAAATTAAGATGAATAATTGCTGACGACGAGATAGTTTCATAAGAAAATTGATACATTATAGTAAATCAGGTTGATCTCCCCCAGTTATTGATGAGGTAAGGTAGAGGGCAGGAGGGTTTTAGGCAAAAAAAGAAAACTGAGTTTTATCAGTCGAATTTAATATCATTCATAATTCATAATTCATAATTCATAATTCATAATTTGTGATTTATAATTCATAATTGATAATTTAATCAGGAATTACGATGGATTTATCTAACCCTAATACCGCAAAGAATCTAGACGCTGCATTTGGTGGTGAATCAATGGCCAACCGCAAATACCTCTTTTTTGCGGACGTGACGAGAAAGTTGGGAATGAGTGAACTGTCTAAACTATTCCGAGAAACTGCTAATCAAGAGACTGAACACGCTTTTGCTCATTTTCGTCTTATTCACCCTGAATTAGTAATTGAAGATCCTTCTCAATTAACAGAAGAACAAAAAAAAGAAATTGCTGCTCGCTGTTTAGAATTGGCGATTGAGGGAGAAACCTATGAATACACTACCATGTATCCTGAGTTTGCTGAACAAGCCCGTACAGACAAAGATGAGTTAGCAGCGAGTGAATTTGACCAACAAACTGCTGAATCTCAAGAACACGCAACAATGTTCCGTAAAGCAGCCGCTAATTTTGGCCGTTTAACTCCAATTGAGCATCATCATGCTGATCAATATACAGCAGCGCTTCAGGTTTTAGAAGGAAAACAACCAACAGCAGCCAAGGAAACAGCAACCACTGGAAAATGGATTTGTCGTCAATGTTCTTTGATTTATGATCCTGCGGTAGGAGATATTGATTCAGGAATTGAACCAGGGACTGCATTTGAGGATATTCCTGATGATTGGGTTTGTCCTATTTGTGGCGCTACTAAGAAAACCTTTATTCCTTATACTGAGGTTAATGTTGCTTAATTAACAGACTCCCCCGTTAAACTTCATTGTAGCGGGGGACTTTTAGATCTGGGTACAGTTTGATTAGGGAAAAATTTCCGAAACTACTGGTTCACTCTGTGAATAAAATATAGATAGTGATGCCCAAGAGATTGTTCATGGATCTTTGTTGAAGGGGTCAATCTTACTGCTGATATAATGACCTATAGCGCAACTGTTGACGCAACTATTATTATTTAGAATTAGACATCTCCAAAAATCAATACGAACTATTAGAGATGTCTATTCTATTTATCGGAGAATAATCCATCATGAAAGTTTTAGGTAGAATTTTAGGACTCATCCTAATTGCCATTTTAGTGATCGTTCCTATCGGTTTAGGGAAATTAAAAGCGAAAATTGCTGTTCCTCCTCCTGATTCGGTCGCTGTTGTCTGGCCAAGGCAAAATTGGACACCGGATCAATGGAAATGGTGGTATCACATTTCTCAAGGATCGAGTTTTGAAGCAATTATTCCCTATAAATGGTTTACTTCCTTGGAACAACCCCAATTAAGCTTTTTAAAAGCTGCTGACAGCTTCATAGATTCTCAGTATTTAGCAGGGTTCGGTTTTCTCCCCGATACTAAACATGAGTATAATCCTGATGGCTTACCTGTCGGTTTCGCTAAAACCGAAAATTATGTCGATCCCGTTAGTCAGCAAAATAACACAGTTGTCGGGTTTACCTGTGCAGCTTGTCATACGGGACAAATAAACTATAAAAATAAAGGAATTCGCATTGAGGGAGGGTCAGCAATGATAGACCTCGATAAATTCAAAACAGCCGTTGGTTATTCCCTTCTGTTAACCAAAATTGACCCATTTCGCTTTAATCGTTTTGCTGAAAGGGTGTTAGGGGATGAAAACACCCCAGAAAATAAGCAAAAGCTCAAAGATGATCTCAAAAGCATTATTAATAAAGCCAGAGAAGCCCGATCAGCTATTAATAAAGATATTTTACCCGAAGGCTTTGGCCGTTTGGATGCCCTGACTCGCATTGGTAATTTTGTTTTTGGAACACAAATTAATCCAGACAACTATACTGCGGTGAATGCTCCTGTTAATTATCCCCATTTGTGGTCTGCGCCTTGGTTCGATTGGGTACAATATAATGGGTCAGTGATGCAACCCATGACCCGCAATGCAGGGGAAGCAATGGGCGTTTTTGCCAGGGGAAATTTTGAGCCAAACTCCCCCGATGTGTTTGAATCGAATGTTAATGTAGAAAATCTCTACCAAATCGAGAATTTATTGTCAGGAGAGTCCATCGAGACGGGTTTAATTGCCCCTCAATGGCCAGAGGATATTTTAGGAGAAATTGATAGGGATTTAGCTCAAAAAGGGGAGAAATTATACGAGAAAAACTGCCAAGGCTGTCATTTACCCCCTGTTAACTCAAAAGCATTTAAAGATCCTCAATATTGGACAACTTTAGGGAACAACAAAACCAGAGAATACCTAAAATTAACCATGAAGAATCTTTACGAAATTGGCACTGATCCGACAGCAGCCGTCAATTGGTATCAAAGAACAGTGGATCTGGGTAAATTAGCGCAAAAGTATGGCGAGCCTTCCGAAAATCAAGAACCCTATGAAGTAAATGGCATTGTAACTGCGGGTTTCGCCTTACCTTTCATTGTTGAAAAAACCGTAGAAAAGAAATACGATGAGTTAGGCTTAACAGAAGCCCAAAGAGAGGCTTACAACGGTTATCGTCCTAATTTGGCTCGTACCCCTCTTGCTTATAAAGCACGTCCTCTTAATGGAATTTGGGCGACTGCGCCCTTTTTGCATAATGGATCTGTTCCTAATTTATATGAAATGTTAGTTCCAGTTGAGCAAAGAAGCAAGGAATTCTATTTAGGAACAAAAGAATTCGATCCTAAATTTGTCGGTTATAAAACTGATGAAATTAAAAATGGATTTTTGTTAGAGACTACCGTTCAAGGGAATTCTAATCAAGGTCATGAATTCAAAGGAGATGGCACCGGAAAAGGGGTTATTGGGGCGCAATTAAGTGAAGCCGATCGCTGGGCTTTAGTGGAGTATCTCAAAACCCTATAAATACTATATCGAATGTTCTCCTCCCTATGAAAAAAAGGGGTGAGGAAACCCTCACCCACAACTTCCTAAACAAATTCACAACCAATCGAACAAGACATTAAGGCGCTAACGCATGACCACGCAAAAGACTACCAATGGTTTTCGCCGTAATTTTCATCTGCACTAAAGGGTTAGCAGGAACAACCGTTTTATAGAGATAACTATCAAAGGTCATCCGTTGTACATCCTTGTCGGAACACATTTCAACAAAGGCTTCCCGACTGGCATCTGAGCGGTAAAAAACTCGTTGTAATACATCTAGCACGAGATAAGTCATACCATATTTCTTATCCCAGCGCTTGAGATACAGCTTCAGGTCTGCTTCTGTGGGGACACGTTGACCGCTATTACTTGTTTCAACAATGGTTTCAGCACACATTCTAGCAGATTTAGCCGCAAAATAAATCCCTTCTCCCGATGATTTCGTCACGGTTCCGGCTGCATCTCCCACTAGAGCAACACGACCAACAACACGACGGGGACGGGGATGTTCTGGGATGGGATGGGCTTCTACTTTGATGATTTCGCCACCTTTGAGTTTTTCAGCCGCCCGCAGACGAATACCTGCTTGAAGGTCTTTAATCATCGTTTTATTGACCTTCATGGTCCCGGTTCCCACTGCAACGTGGTCATATTTAGGGAATACCCATGCATAAAAGTCGGGAGAAACATCATTACCGACGTACATTTCGGCTAAATCGTCGTAATATTGCATTCCCGCTTCAGGGAGACGAATCCGTTCTTGGAAAGCGATCGCATAATTGTAATCTCCTGCGTCAATCGCTTTAGCAACTCTAGAATTGGCCCCATCTGCTCCAATAACAAGATCCACTTTTAGGGTTTTCATGTCACCCTTAGCTTCCCCTTTGGAGTGATCAGCATAATGAAGGGTATAGGGAGCGGTGTCATTTTCGGGAATATCGAGTTGATAAACCGTTCCATTAATTAAGTTAGCCCCTAATTCGGCGGCTCGGTTGCGTAAGAAGCCATCTAGCACTTCCCGACGGCACATTCCGATGTATTCATCTTCCTTTTCTAAATTGATATCCACCTCACGGTTAGAGGGGGAAATCATTTTCATTTTTCTGACTCGTCGGTCAATGATTTCTGGGGGAAGATCAAATTCGCTCACCATACAGAGGGGAATCGCCCCACCACAGGGTTTCGCATTATCTAATTTACGTTCAAATAAATAAGTTTCAATGCCAGCTTTTGCGAGTGTTTCGGCGGCGGAAGAGCCAGCCGGTCCTGAGCCTACAACAGCAACCCTTAGTACCAAAGCGTTTCTCCTAAGATTATCCTAAAAGCAAGTTACGGGTCGTATCGTACCACAGTCCTGGTTAACGTAGGCGTAAAAAGGAGGATTTCTACTCAATTTGCAACAGAGCTTAATATTTTGCTTAACAATTCGTTACATTTGAGAATGGTAGAGTGTGGGAGGTGTGGGAGATATGGGGAGCATGAATACCTAATTCTTGTTCTTCCCTCTCTCCCCCCTCTTCCCTCTCTCCTTTAAAGGGGTCGATAGACTTGGTAATCAATATTAGGAAAGATATTATCAATGGCTTCTACTTTTTCTAACCATCCTGAGTCAATTTTGCCCTGTTTAACCTCTTCATACAGTTTATTAAACCTTAGTAGATGGGAACGGGTACGACGCACCGCATAAGGAACCATTGTTCCAGTTCGCATAATAAATGCCCAGTCAGAAGATTGTGCCAGTAATAACTCCCGTGCCTGTCTCT
>JBFRWQ010000626.1:0-4450 GCA_051439665.1 Microcystaceae cyanobacterium
AAAAGCGAAAGCAATAAATTTTACAAAACTTTACTTTTTTCTCATCATCCGATAATATTCGATCAGTGGGGATATAACCCCAGCTTATAAAAGCAGAGTCCACAAAGCCAACTAGGTGCTATGTATCTTTAGGGGCATTCTTCCTTAAAGAAGTCTTAACCAAGGAGGCCATCTTATTTTTGGGATTTCTCAGTCCAAGCAAAATTTGACTTCAATTTCGTAAATTAACGTCTAGTAATAATGCCTAATTCGAGGGACGCAAGTATCGTTACCCTCCGATGTGTTCTGCCTAACTCTTAGATCAGTCTCTAAGGATTTACTCATATTTCTTAACAGACTGTTACCAATCAATCCACTGCAATAGGAGAAAATCCCATGACAGCTACCTTAACGCCAAAAAAAGCCGCACGACCAGTAACTCCTTTGGGAATCTTGGTTGAACAGCTAGAGCAAACTCTTGAACTATCTTACCAAGCAGGAGTTCCTAACTCCCTTTTATCCTCCCTTGAAAAAGCACACCAGTTAGCGGCTGGAATTGATACATATTTAACTGACTGTAGCACCTCAGAGTCAAGTTCTCTTGCTAATTTAGTTACAAAAACTTGTGAAGAAGATTGGAGTCGCCTATTTTCTGATGGAGACACCGTGCGCCAATTAGAACAAGAAATGCTCTCAGGTCATCTTGAGGGACAAATTCTTAAAATCTTTATTAAGATGCTTAAAGCACACGATGCCTTAGAAATTGGGATGTTTACTGGCTACTCTGCTTTGGCAATGGCAGAAGCGCTACCTGACAATGGACGAGTCATTGCTTGTGAAGTTGATCAATATGTAGCAGAATTCGCCCAAGCTTGTTTTGATAGTTCACCCCACGGACACAAAATTGACGTTAAAGTTGCACCCGCATTAGAAACATTATCAGCACTTGCGCAAGCAGGGGAGTCCTTTGATTTAGTCTTCATTGACGCAGATAAGACCGAATATGAGTCTTACTTTAAAATCGTTCTTGAAGAAGGATTATTACGGCCTCATGGCATTATTTGTGTTGATAACACCTTACTGCAAGGTCAACCCTATTTACCTGAATCAATGCGCAGTAAAAACGGAGAAGCGATCGCACAATTTAACGACATGGTGGCACAAGATCCCCGTGTTGAGCAAGTTTTATTACCTGTGCGTGATGGGTTAACTATTATTCGTCGTAAATAGTAGCACAGGCATCTTGCTTGTTACTGATTCCAACCTTTGAGTAATAAGCTATGGCAAAAAAAGAGCTAGTTAGGACACTTTGAAACCTTGAGCTTACTGAAATCTTATCCCAACCGCCCTGCAATAAATTGCTATTAGCTAATAGGGTTCGTTATCTAAAGATAACTATTAGGTCAATCAATCCAGTTCAATTCATTGAACGTTACCTATTAGCATAAAAATTAATTTTAGGGCGGTTTTTGGGAAGATACAAGATATGATGATAGGCTCAAATCATGTCCTAATTATATCTTCATCTGCTATGGACAATTGTTATATAGCAATCAGTAATGATATGTGAAAAGCCAGAACATACTAGGACATAATAATATTATGTTCCTACAAATACACCCTCGTAGGGATTTAACACGGTTAAATCCTGCCCCTAATTTTCTCACAACCGAAACCTGATTGCTATACCTATTAACTATCAACTATTAACTATTAACTAAAAATGACTCCACTCCTCTTTATTCAACAAAGAAGTAGTGCGCTGATGCAGAATATCGGCACATTAATTCTCTTGCTATTATTACTACCTTTTAATCTTACCCTTGTTACCCTTTCTTGGTTGTTAACCTTATTTCGTCCTTCCCCAACAACAGATAACCCCAAAACCGTCTTACTAACGGGGGGAAAGATGACAAAATCTTTACAATTAGCGAGATCCTTCTACAAAGCAGGTCATAGAGTTATTTTAGTAGAAACCCATAAGTATTGGTTAAGTGGACACCGTTTTTCTCGTGCAGTCGCTAAATTCTATACCGTTCCTGCGCCCGAAAAAGATCCTGATGGTTATTGTCAAACCCTACAGGATATTGTCCGCAAGGAAGGGGTAGATGTCTTTATTCCCGTTTCTAGTCCCGTAGCTAGTTATTATGATTCTTTGGCTAAACCTTTACTCTCCCCTTTCTGTGAGGTCTTGCATTTTGACCCAGAAGTTACCAAAACCTTAGATGATAAGTTTGCTTTGTGCGATAAAGCCAGATTTTTAGGGTTATCTTCTCCTAAGTCCTTCCAAATTACCCATACTGACCAAATTCTTAACTTTGATTTTGCTGCTGATGGAAGTCCCTATCTACTGAAAAGTATCGCTTATGACTCGGTAACTCGTTTAGATATGACTCAGTTACCCTGTGAGGGAATGGAAGATTATATCAGTAAATTACCGATTTCTGAAGCCAGACCTTGGACAATGCAGCAATTTATTACAGGGCAAGAGTATTGTACTCATAGTACCGTTCGTAATGGTAAAATTCGCCTACATTGTTGTTCTGAGTCTTCTCCCTTTCAGATTAATTACCAACAAGTTGAAAATCCTGCTATCTATCAATGGGTGGCAGAATTTGTGGCTAAATTAAATATAACGGGTCAAATTTCCTTTGATTTTATTCAAACGGAAGACGGTACAGTTTATCCCATTGAATGTAACCCTAGAACTCATTCTGCTATCACCATGTTTCACGATCATCCTCAAGTAGCAGAGGCTTATTTAGAGGATAGGGAAGAAGCATACATTACCCCCTTACCAGAAAGTAAGGCAACTTACTGGTTATACCATGAATTATGGCGATTAACAGGAATTCGTTCTTTTTCTGACCTTAAAGCATGGTTTAACAAGGTGACTCAAGGGACAGATGCTATGTATTGCTTTGATGATCCCTTACCTTTCTTAATGGTACATCATTGGCAGATTCCTTTGTTATTACTGCAAAATTTAGCCCAAATGAAAGGATGGGTAAAAATTGACTTTAATATCGGTAAATTAGTGGAAAGAGGCGGCGATTAAATCAGTAAATAGTAATTTTATGACACTTAACCTATGAAAACCCAAATTGCTGTCACCTTTATCTTATTTTTACTCCTATTTGTCGGTGTAGGAATATTTTCTGCGACGAAAAAACAGAATACAGTGACAGACTACCTCTTAGCTGATCGTAACGTCAATCCTTGGTTAACGGCTTTATCTGCCATGGCCACAGGACAAAGTGGGTTATTATTTATCGGACAAGTCGGATTTGCTTATACTGCGGGCGTTTCCTCCCTATGGTTATTAATTGGTTGGGTTATCGGCGATTATCTGGCTTGGTGGTTTATTTTTAAGCGCTTGCGCCAACAATCAGAATCTATTCAAGCTGATACTGTCTCTGCTTTCTTAGGTCAAGAAAAAACAGGAATTCGCTGGATAACTCTAATTTCTGGTTTAATTACCTTAATTTTCTTAGGAACTTATGCAGCCGCCCAATTAATTGCAGGAAGTAAAGCCTTAAATGGGGTATTTGGTTGGAATTATGAATTAGGTATCTTAATTGGCACAGTGATTGTGGCAATTTACTGCTTTTCTGGGGGAATTAGAGCCTCTATCTGGACGGATGCTGTTCAAGCTGTGATTATGATGGCTTCTCTCATTATATTATGTGTTGTTGCCCTTGGGGAATGTGGTGGAGTTCAAGAGTTATGGACATCCCTTAATACTATTGACCCTAACTTAATTGATTTTAGTCCCCCTGAGCGCCAATTTGGGGTTATTCCCTTCTTTGTTGGGTGGATAGTGGCAGGATTTGGTGTAGTAGGACAGCCTCATATCCTAATTCGGGCAATGGCCATTAATTCACCAGATAAATTAGGATTTACCCGTAATTTTAAAACCTTATGCGGCTTAATTAATTCCCTATCTGCAACAACCATTGGCTTAACTGCAAGGGTACTTTTACCTGATTTACTGACAAATGGCGACCCTGAAATGGCCTTACCAGAGTTATCTTTAAGCCTTTTACCTGCTTTTATGGTTGGTTTAATCATGGCTGGTCTATTTTCTGCTGTTATTTCCACCGCAGACTCCCAGATTCTTTCTTGTTCTGCTGCTTTAAGCCAAGATATTGCCCCGACAATCGGTCAGTCTTACTTAGGAGTCAAAATCGGTACATTAAGCGTGACTGCTTTTATTTTAGCGATCGCATTAAGCGGTAACAACAATGTTTTTGCCTTTGTCACCTTCTCGTGGTCTGCCCTTGCGTCAGGACTTGGACCTTTACTCATTTTAAGGGTATGGCAAAAACCCGTCAGTCTTCCCGTAGCGCTAACCATGATGGGAGTGGGTATTGCTGCTGCATTGATTTGGAATTTGGGCTTAAATCTTTCTAGCGCAATGTATGAAGTATTCCCTGGAATGTTAGCAGGAAGCGCTGTGTATGGGGTGTCT
>JBFRWQ010000627.1:0-14959 GCA_051439665.1 Microcystaceae cyanobacterium
AATATTGGTTATTTTTACTATTGTTAAGTTCAGTTTTGTCTGTGATGGGAATACGATTAAGAGGATGGTTACAAGGAGTAGAATTAAGCGCTTACGACTTGATGATGAAATTACGTCTTTCGGAGACATCAGGCATAATTGATTCCCGAATTGTCGTGATTGAAATAACTGAGGAAGAAACGGGGAAAAATGGCTATCCGATTTCTGATCAACTCTTAGCCAATGGG
Organism: Microcystaceae cyanobacterium; assembly: GCA_051439665.1. Taxonomy (GTDB): domain Bacteria; phylum Cyanobacteriota; class Cyanobacteriia; order Cyanobacteriales; family Microcystaceae; genus JBGTGT01. The sequence goes on from JBFRWQ010000627.1 coordinate 228, forward strand.
ATCCAAAATTTAGCCTCTAATCAGCCATCAGCTATTGGGGTTGATATTCATCGTTATCAACCGAGAGGACAAGGAAGAGAGGAATTGATACAGTTATTCTCAGACTATCCCCGTTTGATTACTGTTTGTGCTTTTGGCAGAGATAACAACTACTATCCTCCCACTGATATTAAGCCATCACAAATTGGATTTAGTAATTTAATAGACGATGATTTGTCAGAATCTAACAGCAAAATTCGCCGACAATTACTATCTTATAATCCTGAACAAGTAAAATCTCCTTCATCTTGTACCCATCAACAAAGTTCTTTCAGTTTGAGCTTCAAACTAGCTTATACTTATCTTGCCAGTCAAGGGATTAAGCCAATTCAAGCGAACTCAGAGCAAAACTGGCAATTTGGAGAGACGGTTTTTCCTCGTTTACCTAAACGGTTTGGCGCATATCAAAACTTAGATGGTAACGTAAGTGAAATTATGATTAATTATCACGATCAACCTCTCTTTAGTCGTCATTTTTCCCTATCTGAAGTTTTAGAACAAAAGATCAAGCCTGAATGGATCAAGGATAAGATTATCTTAATCGGATATAGTTCGCCCACAGCAGGAGATATCTCTTCTACACCGATGGGAGATTTACCTGGCGTATGGATTCATGCACAGATGACCAGTCAAATCATCAGCGCTGTTTTGGATGAGCGATCGCAAATTAGAGCCTTTTCTCAATGGGGGGATGGTTTTGTGGTGTTATTCGCTTCAACCCTCTCGGCTATTGTTGTTTTAAGTGTGAGGAAGCTATCTCCCCATCTTTTAATTTTGAAACTAAGTTTAGGGTTTGTTACCTGGTCAATTATTTTATTTTTTGTTTATTTATCCTTTCTAGAATCTGGATTATGGCTTCCGTTCATCCCTTCAATCTTAGCTAGTTTTCTTGTCTTTACAATAGGGTCTATTTTATGCACGAGGTATCCATCATGAAGTTAAATCTGTTGGTTTTAGCATTAGTTAACATTATCTTTGGCTTAATTAGCCTACCTTTGAGTTTAGCAGAAACACCGACGGTCGAGAATTCTAACCCTTTAGGAGAGGAAATTACATATCCTACTCCTCCTGATACCTCTCCTCCTGCTGATAATAAGACCAAACCTGGCGGAGGATTAAATGGGTCGTCAACGGTTTGTCATAGTGAAAATAGCGAACTAAGAGCTTTACTTCCTCAAAAAAATCCTGTTTTTACAATTTCTGAGCAACCTTCTGTTTTGATTTATCTTACTAATGGGAATGATAGTATCTCTAAAATAGAGTTTTGGTTTAATTCCTCTCAAGGAAAAGAATATGTTTCTCTCAGTATCCCTGATCAATCAGGCATTATTCTGGTCAAAGCACCTGCATCTATTCCCATTGAGCAATATACCCCTTGGTATTTTAAGATAACTTGTAAAAATGAGAGCAGTGTGATGGTATATGGTTGGTTTTTACGAGTCGATTCAAAACCAGAATATCAACAACAAGTGAACAACGGAACACCTGCTATTTGGTACGACGTTTTAGCTGAGACAGCACAAGGATTGCAATTAGATCCCAATAATGAAATGCTCAAAAAACGTTGGGAAAGCTTATTAAAATACATTAATGCTCAAAATCTGAGTAACCCCCTCTTTGTTGAGACTGAACCGATTTCTTTTTCCGAAGAATAAAGCAGTTAATTCCAATCTCCTACGAGAATATAAGCTGCCCAATGATGGGGATCTTGATAGGCTATGTTAGACTCAAATAAAGAAACTTGTGCTTGATGAAGAGCTTTTGCTTTCGTCATATTGGGCTGAGAAAGCGCTTGATAAAAGGCTTTCATTAGTTGTGTATTGGATTCATCTTGAACAATCCATAAAGTGGATAGGGTACTACTTGCCCCTGATCTGACGGCTAGGCCAGCTAATCCCAAAACCGCTCGATTATCTCCTTGGGCTGTTTCACAAGCGCTTAGAACTAATAGGTCAATAGGATTGGTTTTTCCTTGGCTTCCAATATTGATTAATTGGTAGATATCTTTGGGTTTAATTAATTCTTGATAGGCGACTAGATAGGTATCATTAGGATTAGAACTAAATTTTCCGTGAGTTTTCCAATGAATGGCAGAATACTGATTTTTTTGTAATTGGTTTTGAATATTAAGTCGAGTAAAGTCTTGATTGAGTAAACGACTATTATTGGCAAAAATATTATCAATATTGTCCAATTCATCCACTAACTTTTTGATGGGGTCAAAGGAATATCCTGCCAATTGTTGCTTTTTGTCAACCCCACCCATTAAAATTTTTGAAGTTGGCGAAATGGATAAAGTGGATTTAGGTTGTAATAAGGTTAAGCTAGGTAATATGGCGATCGCATAGTCCTTTTGAAGTAAATATTTTTGTTCTTCTCTGTCATAAAGGACAGATATAGGAATATTGCGGAATAAGTCATCAAGCACAAAAACTAAAGTATCTACTTGTTGATTGTCAGTTAAGATCGGTTCAATCGGTTTAATTATCCATTGGTAAACTTTTTCGGACTCTTCTATTATATCCTGTTTGTAACCAGGATCTCCCTGTTTTAACAGATTTTCTAATTGTTTGACCGTGTTAGTAACCGTTTCATAGTCAATATCAATTGTTTTATAATCGATGCTCTGTTGATTATTACTACCTGATGATTGATAAATAATAATGAGTTGATCTTCGAGAAAGACTGGATAGATAATTAAGGCGTGGGAGTCTGTGATGTCTTCAAGTTGAGTTTGAGAAGATAAATCGCACTGTAAAAAGTTTTGCAGTTCAGCCAGTTGTAAAGCATCAACACTTTTTAAGATCCCTCGAAGCGTCTTTTCTTTTTCTTGAGTAATCTTGGCATCTGATATTAGTCTATCTTTTGCTAACAATTGGCTAATTAAACTATTAATTAATTCTCTGTATAAAGGTTCTATATTATCTCGAAAAGAAAATTGAATATCTGGATTAACAATTAATAAATTTTTCCGAACAGCTTCTAAGGTTTGGATGGCTGATTGGTAATAGTTAATAGCTTGATCAGGATCTGTTTCTAGTCTAGCTAACTGCCATTGCCATTGATAAGCCAAGTAAGGAGAGGTAGAAGATTGTAGTAAATATAGCGCTTCTTTGGTTAAATCCTGAGATTTTGTCAGTAATTTTTGATCAAGTTTTTGATAATATAAATATTCATAAAAACTGCCTAATGTTCCAACTATATAAGAAACTAAAAAGGGATTATCTTGGTTTTCTAATTGATCAGCTTCTTCTAGGGTTTCTTGCAGAAGACGAGGAATTTCGTTATTAACATCATTAATCTTTCCCTGTTCATGATTAATAGAGTTAAGCCAATGTTTCTGTCTGATGTGTTTTATTTTGGCATAAATACGGGCTTGTGTTAAAGGCTTTTTCTCTGACTCAAATTCAGGGGATGATTTTTGATATAAAAGGTTGAATAATTGATTGTGTAAATCTTCCGCTTCTTTTAAGTTCTTCTCAGGGGATAAGGATAGCAATAAGTCAATCTGATTCAGTTTTGCTTTAATTTTTGTTTCTATAGCTGAACTTTGAGATGCTTTTTGATAAGCTTTTTGTGCTTTGTTGTAAAAAAGTTCTAGCTCACAATAATATCTACTTTTTGCTAACTGCCAACACTTCTGACTTTTATTGTATTTAGGCATTTCGACTGATTCATATTGCCAAGGGAGATAACGATACCTTGTTTCCGTGACTCTTGCTCTAGCTAAGTTTCCTAGCGCTGTGTAAGTATTCCCTAAGCTGAGGAAAATTTCAGCAGATAGATTAGGAAATGATGTCACTTGAAGAGATAAGGCTTCTAGCACAGCTTGAGAGGCTGAAAATTGACCCATCACTCGTAAGATTTCTCCTAAGCTTCTCCAAGCTTCAATAGTTACTAGATTATTACTAGAAACAAGAGAAATAATCGATGAATCTAACTCTTGACAACTTTGTGGAATCTTTAGAATTGAAGTCAGTTTTTCACAAGCTCGTGGATAAAAACCTATTTGTTGCAGTGCATAAGATTGATAGAGTTGGCTTTGCTGAATTCCTGATAAATCATTCGTTTGTTGGTAATAGTCAATCGCTAAATCACAGGTTTGAATCGCTTGCTTCTCTCGCCCTAGTTCAATTTGTAAACGACAAAGATTGGTGGCTGTAATGGCAATCTTTCGCTTATTTTTGCTAGATTGGTCTTGAAAGATAGATAGAGCTTGTTCTAGCTGATTAGCAGCTTCTATTACTTGTCCATTGTGATAAGCTTCTTCGCCTTTGCGAATCATGGCTTCAGGACTTAAAACGTTTTGTGCTGTGATAATTACTGGATAAAAGCTGAATATAAATCCTAACAGAAAACTGAGAATTAATGAGATTTTTGCTTTGAGCAAACGAGAGAAAATTTTCATGGCTTGTCTAAATTCAGAATTTATTGAAAAACAATTGATTGAGAGAAAATTATGAGCCAAGGATGGTGCTTTTAAAGCGTAGCGTTTCCCAATCTCATGAGGTACACCACCATATTTTAACACCTGCCTCCTGCCTCCTGCCTTCTGCCTCAAAGGGATTAATTTTGTACCTCACTACTATGGTAATTGCTATAAAAACCCTCTCTATGACTTAAGTTATCTTTGGGGTTTGCTGTCTTGGCTGGATGACAGAGTAACTGGAATTGAACAAGCTTAGAATAATCTTCTACTGTGATGGGCGAAACGGGAGCATTAGATACTTCTTGGTCTAGGGGAATCAATCCCTGATTAGAGAAAGGAAGAGGAATAAATGATTGCTCTGCAGAGAAGGGAATTCCTCCTGTTCCTATCTGATAAAATTCGGTGGTAGCTGCGCCACTGACTTGACATCCTTGTTGCACTTGGGGATTGATATTGGTTTCGGGTAATTCTTCAATTCCTTGTAAAGGATTAAGGTCGGGGGTATTCAGAACAATATTACCATCAAAACCAAAATTTGAACTAGCGCTAATGATACTAATTGGCGGAAGTGAATCCCCAATCACAAATCCATATAAAGTATCGGCAGTAATGGTAATATTTCCCCCATCTCCGAAAAAGGCATTAGCAGTAATCCTATTATTATCATAAAGGTTGCTCAAGATTTGAGGGGCAGTAATGGTAATATTTCCCCCATTTCCTCCTGCTTGTGCTGTCCCTGCGGTTGTCGAGATTTCGCTGTTATTTCTCATGAGCAAAATATCACTCAGAGTTAACACAATGTTCCCTCCTGTATTGCTGGCTGTTTGTGCCAGAATCGTCGCTTGATCTAGAATCAGAGTACCGGCTAATAAGGTAATATTTCCCCCGATTCCTTGACCTTGATTATTGACAGAAATGGTGGCATCATTGCTTAAAAATACTAAAGGAGGATCAATAAAAATAGTACCACTATTTCCTTGCGCATTCACACTGGTATCCGCCAAAATTCCACTATTATTACCAGATATTATTAAACTTTCTTGGAAAATAAGATTAATATCTCCTGCGTCATTATCTCCTTCTGTCGTTGTCCGAATTTGACTTCCTTGTGTCAGGGTTAAAGTCTCCCCATTGAGGTTAATATTACCGCCTTCTCCCCCTGATGTGGTAGCACTAATTTGGGCAGCATTATTCAAACCAATTTGATTCCCATTGAGGTTAATTGTACCTGCATCTGCGGTATTTTCTCCATCACTACTGGTACTGATTTGAGATTGGTTATCTAAGATAAGATTGGGAGTTTGAAGGTTAATATTGCCCCCATCTCCTGTTGCATCTGATTCAGCCCGACTATTAATGCGACTATTATTATCTAGGTTAATGCTTTCACTGGCGTTGAGGTTAATATCACCTGCGTTGTCATCAGATGCCGTAGATGCGGTAATTTCTGATTGGTTAAGGTTAATATTAATAGCGTTAGGTACAGTAATATTTCCTGCATCTCCTCTTCCTGCTGTTGAAGTAGTAATTTGGGAGTTATTAGTTAAGGTTAATTGTTGAGTATTAAGGGTAATGTTACTGGGTTGGCTTGCTTGTCCATCGGCGGTTATAGCTGTAGAAATGGTACTATTATCTAAGGTGATAAATTCTGTGTTTAAGGTATTGATACTTCCTGCATTTCCTATCCCTTCTGTTTCGGCTTTGATAGTTGAGTTAGTCAGGGTTAAGTTAGGGGTAGTTAAGGTAATTTGTTGAGAGTCTCCTTCTGCACCTTGTTCAACTGAACTACTAATGACACTGTTATTATTCAGTTGTAAGGTATCAGAAGCGCTGATCTTAATTTCTCCTGTATCTCCTTCTCCTGATGTAGAGGCGTTAATATTAGAATTGTTAAGGGTAATATTAATAGCGTTAGGTACAGTAATATTTCCTGCATCTCCTTCTCCTTCTGTTGAAGTAGTAATTTGGGAGTTATTAGTTAAGGTTTATTGTTTGGTATTAAGGGTAATGTTACTGGGTTGGCTTGCTTGTCCATCGGCGGTTATAGCTGTAGAAATGGTACTATTATCTAAGGTGATAAATTCTGTGTTTAAGGTATCGATACTTCCTGCATTTCCTATCCCTTCTGTTTCTGCTTGGATAGTTGAGTTGGTAAGGGCTAAGTTAGGGGTATTTAAGGTAATTTGTTGAGAGTTTCCTTCTGCACCTTGTTCAACTGAACTACTAATTATACTGTTATTATTTAGTTGTAAGGTATTAGCAGCGCTTAATTCAATTTCTCCTGTATCTCCTTCCCCTGATGTGGAGGCGGTAATTTCTGATTGGTTTAGGTTAATATTAATAGCATTAGGTACAGTGATTGAACCTGCATCGCCTTTTCCCTCAGTTGAGGCGGTAATTTCCGAGTTATTGATGGTTAGGTTATCGGTTCTTATTTCAATATTACTGGGGCTATCTGCTTGTCCTTGGGATTGAATTTCTGTTGATATGACAGAATTATTATTTAAGGTAACAGACTGAGCATTATTTTGCCCATCTGATAGGACAATATTTCCTGGATTGCCTGTACTATTGGTAAAAGCGTTAATTTGAGTTTGAGACAGGGTAATTTGGTTAGCATTGAGATTAAGATTACCTGCATTACCACTCCCTGATGTTGAAGCGCTAATATTAATTTCGCTATTAATTCCGCCACTCAGATTAAGTTGTTCCTCACTAATAATAAAAATACTTCCTGCTTCGCCATTCCCTTCGGTTTCGACTTGTAAATTCCCATCACCTGTCAGGTTAATGATGTCGTTACCTGTTATTTCGATATTTCCGCCATCCCCATTACCTGAAGTAGAAGCCGAAATATTTCCCTTATTGAAGAAGCTGATGTTTAAAGGAAGATTGTCATCTAGGGATTGAATAAAAATACTTCCTGCGTCTCCATCACCTAATGTTTCAGCAAATATACCCTGATTGCCAAAGAGAGTCAGTTGATTGGTATTTAATTCAATATTTCCCGCTTTACCCGTTGCATTAGCTGTACTTCTAGCCGTTAATTCAGTATTTTCTCCCAGGGTAATCTGATTAGCGCTGAATTGAATATTTCCTGCGTCTTTTGCGCCATCGGTTTCAACAGTAAAGGTTGTACCACTATCAATCATAATGGCTTCAGGGATACTGAGAATAATACTCCCTGCTTCTCCTGCACCACTGGTTAGCGCACTAATCGTGACACCTTCGCTGATATTCAGTTGTTGAGAATTAAAGTTAATGTTTCCTGCCCTACCTGTACCTGTTGTTTCCACTTTAATTGTGCCATTCCCTTGTAAATTAAGGGTTTGAGGCGCATTAAGATTAATATTACCCCCATTCCCTACACTACTGGTAGAGGCAGAAATTTGTCCTTCATCGAAAAAAGTAATGGCTAGATTAGGATTGTTGTTGGGGTTGATATTAAGGTTGCCAGCATCTGCCATACCATCTGTCTCAGTAAAAATTCCTAATTCTCCTGTTAGATTAAGAAAGTCAACGTTAATCAGTACGTTACCTGCCCGTCCTGTGGCATCAATGGTACTTCTGGCACTTAATTCACTATCTTTTCCAATCGTTAAGGTGTTGGTGGTAAGGTTAATATTTCCTGCCATACCACTACTATCTGTTTGCACATTTAAACTGCTCTCATTGTCAATGGTAACGGTATCTGCCTGAAAAATATCAATATTTCCCGCATTACCTATGCCTTGAGTAGAGGCAGAGATGTCAGCGCTATTGTTAAGGGTAAGGGAAGGGGTGTTAAGGATTATCCCTTGAGAGCTACCTTGTGCGCCTTCTCTGACTTCTGAGGTGATTTTGGATTGATTTGTCAAAAATAGAGCTTGATTAGCATTGATTGTGATTAAACCTGCATTTCCTGATGAATCTGTAGAGGTTGTGATATTTGTTCCATCAGCAATGTTGAGGGTTTGGCTATTGATATTGATGTTTCCTGCGTCTCCGCTACCAGAGGTTTCAGCCGTAATTGAGCCAAATCCACTAATATCAATGGTTTCAGGGGCTGTAATCGTAATACTTCCCCCATCGCCTATATTTGTGGTGCGAGCGGAGATAAAACCGTTATCAGTAAATTGGATGTTGAGGTTGGGGTTCGTCTGATAGGGTTGGATGGATAGACTACCTGCATCAGCAATGCTTTGGGTTTCGGCGAAGATGCCTAATTCTCCTGAAATATTGAGTGTATCAGCGTTAAGAGCAATATTACCTGCTTTTTTAGCAGTAGAGCTAGAGGTAGCGGTGGCACTCAGTTGGGCGTTTTCGCCAACAGTGAGAATGGGTGTGTTAACTTCAATTATTCCTGCTTGTCCACCTGCTTGAGTTTCAACATTTAAAGAACTACCATTGTCAACAAATATTGATTCTGAAGTATTCAAATTAATGTTACCTGCGTTTCCCTCTCCTTGTGTTAAAGCGGTGATTTCAGAACCATTAGCTAGGTTTAAGCTCCCAGAGTTAGGAAGACTGATATTACCCCCATCGCCACTCCCTTGAGTAATTGCTGTAATCGTTGCATTATCTAAGCGAATATTATTTACTGGAAGGTTAATATCACCTGCACTTCGATTGGCAGAAGTAGAAGTTGTGATGGCCGAGGAATCTAGGAACAAGTTATCACTATCAATGGTAACGTTAGCAGGTAAAGCATTGTCTTTGTTCCCTTCAGCATTAATTTCTGTTGAAATAGTCGATTTATTCGTTAAAATAACTTGATTGGACTGGCTTTCTCCATTTTTAATTAAAATATTGCCAGGGTTGCCTTCTCCTGTCGTAGCAGCAGAAATGTTGGCCTTGTCATCAAGAGTAAGTTGAGGCGTGTTGAGAGTAATATTACCTGCGTTTCCACTGTCAGAGGTTTGAGCGGTAATTGAACCTTCTGTTTTAAGAGCGATAGTTTCAGGTGCAATGATTATGATATCACCTCCGTTGCCGATACTTGATGTGCGAGAGGAGATAACAGCTTGATCCTGTACACTTAAGTTAGGAGTAGTAATAGTTAAAATTCCTGCCGAATTAATCGAATTTTCTTTGGCAGAAGTCGATATACCAGTAGGAATGCCATTAATAGTTGTTCCGCTCAATCTTATTGAGTCTGTGGCTCTAATATCAAGTATTCCTCCTCTTCCTTCACCATTTGTTTCTGCACTAATTTGTGACCCACCGCTCATCTCCAATTCTGATGTATTAATTATTAATTCTCCTGCGAAACCCGAACCTATTGTCCCCGTGAAAATAACTGCACCGTCTTCTAAGGTGATTTTGCTAGTAGGTAGATTAACATCGGGATTTATTTGCAAATTTCCGCCGTTGCCTCCTGAATTTGTTCCGCTTGCGATGCCAGCAATGCCTCGTAATCGGATAGATTCTCTTGCCTTAATAATTAATTCTCCCCCTTCTCCTGTTGCCCTGCTAACAGTACCTGATGTGATGGCTGCGTTATTTTTAACTTCCAATGAACCTGTCTCAATTGTCAATGTTCCCGCATTCCCTGTCCCGTTAGTTGCCGATGAAATTCCTGTAGGAATACTAATTAATTGAGAAGCAATATCTTCGTCAAGATTGGGTTCAAACGGTTCAGAATTATTACCAGTAATACTAATTTTATCTTCTACTTTAATAAATATGTTTCCACTTCGTCCAATGCTATTCTCGGAGTTAATCGTAGATACACCGGCTCCTTGTTCTTCTTGGGGATTTGAATTATTAGTAATGTTAAATTTATTGGCTGTAATTATTATATTTCCTCCTATTCCTTCTCCTGATGTCGTTGCGGCAAACCCAGTTGCAAGAGCTAAAATATTATTAGGAGCTTGGGATTTTCCTCCTTCATTAATAACATTAATTGTATTGTTTGCTTTCACTGTTATATCTCCTCCACCTCTGTTGCCAAATGTCAAGTTTGCTACTCGACCAAAATTCGACAAGACTACAGATTGAGCAGCAATATCAATATCACCTCCTTTTCCTTCTTCAAAACCTGTTGTAATACTAATTACAATTCCATCATCAATAATAATATCTCCAGATTGACTTTTAAGAGTTATGTTTCCTCCAGATAAACCCACTGATTGAATCGTAGCTCCATTACTAATTGTAATATCATTATTCGCTAAGAATTTAACATTTCCTCCGACATTTAAAAAACCTGAAGCATCAGATACATCTATTGTTCCCACTAAATTAATCCCTCTTCTCGCATCCAAGATAACGTCACTGCCTTTGCTACCAATGCTGCCAAATCCTCCCCTACCATTAATTGCTAACCCTGTCCATGTAAGATTAATTTCACCCCCTGAAAGTTCTAAATTAGGTTCATATTGATTGGTTAAAAAAATCATTCCATCGGATGAAAAAATACTAATTTTTCCAATCGCAATACCTGAGTTACTGACGTTCGGATTATTATTAGGAGGAAAAGTTTGTAAGAAAGAATTATTTAAAAAAGCCCCATTAAAGCCAATTGTTCCCAGAGGTGTCCCAATTTTCTCAGGATTCATGCCCGCACGAATATCCAAAGTCGGTTGTGCATTACCATTAATCACAATATCTGTTCCGTCAGATAAAGTTACATTCGCTAACTCTGGTGTGGCTGTCGGATTAATAGAATCCCCAATCGTATCTGCACCAGTAATAACAATAGTATTTATATTGACTGAGCCACCTGATAAAATATGTAATGATGCCCCTTGATACTCAGAGAATTCTACATCTCCCTGAGAGCGAATAATCGGGTCATAAGGACTGTTTAAATCACCTAGTTCTCCATTTAATTTCTCGATTTTAAAACTTCCTCCACTCCAAAAATGAGCATCGCCTCCCACTGCATCAGGAGATTTCAAGATCATGTCTCCCCCAGAGACTAAACCACTCTGAGCATTATTTAAAGCAAATATATCAACCCCTTTATTTCCTTGTACTGTTAAATCTTGGCCAGCTACAATTTGAACAGGGCTAAAAACAGAATCTCGAATCACTACTGTATCTTGTGCCGTTAGGTTTAAATATTCAATTGTTCCTATTTTTGCGTCTTGAATCACTAAATTATTTCCGGCTGTGATATTCGCATTGTTTCCTAACAAGGATACCTGCTCTGATGAACCTGTAATAACAATATCCCCTGTCACTAAATTAGACCCTGATAAATCCACTGTATTTAACTCAATTGTGCCATTCAAAGCGGTTAATGAACCTGTATTGAGAATTTCTCCCCCAATGACACTCAAATTACCTCCCACATCTAAATCACCTGCATTATATATTTTACCTGTGGGATCTCCTTCAAAAACAATGCCAACTGGGACAGGAACATCTATGGTTAATAAAGGAACACCTTGAGGATTAACGGCACTAAATTGACTCCCATCAGGAAAGCGAATACTTTCTGCAGTGGTTACGACAAAAGAACCTGCAATATCCAAACTGGCATTTTGTCCAAAAATTACGCCGTGAGGATTCATAAAGACTAAATTGGCATCACCTAACACTCCTAAGCGCCCCATAATATGAGAAGGGTTATTTCCCGTCACCCGACTAAAGATGGTTTGAATTAAGGCGGGATTCGCAAAATAAGCCGAATGACCTTCAGGAATATTAAATTGACTAAAACTATGAAATAAATTGCTTCCTCGCACTGCACCGCCATCAATGCGGTCAAAATTAGCTCCTACTGGGGTTACAATTGAACTTTCACCCCCTAATGTCTGATCTGGGGCAATTTGAGTCAGCGCTGATTGGGAACACAGCACAGAGTACAATACACTCGAAGCGATAGTTAAACGATATAGGACAGTCATAGCTTTTTGGAGGTAGGAGGCAGAAGGCAGGAGGCAGGTGTTAACATCTAGTGGTGTACCTCATAAGGCCATAGATTAAGTTAACAACTTCTAGTTGGCAGATTTTTGAAAAACTGTGCAGGATTTGTGGGGACAACTTCTATTTCTATTAAATTATATTTTTGTAGCTGAATGATGTTTGTGCAATGAAACGTAACAATTGTGAGTTCAAATTGGCTTTTCTAGTATTGTGGTGAATAATGTATCAAACTATACAAATACCCTGTGATGGGGCTAAAGCCCAACAACAGCTATTGCTATTCCATCATTTTAGGTGCATTAGAATGAGGCTTGTGATGGGGCTAAAGCCCAACAACAGCCATTGATATTCCATCATTTTAGTTGCATTAGAATGAGGTTTGTGATGGGGCTAAAGCCCAACAACAGCCATTGCTATTCCATCATTTTTAGGTGAAACGGCCTACTATAGCTGTCAATTTTTTTGAAGTCAATAAAATCTCGAACGGGAAAAATGCACAGTTTTTCAAAAGTCTGCCAATAGAAAGGGTGACACTCATTAATCGTCCATCCTCACAGTTTAATGCCACTCAGAAACTAAAGTCTTGACTTTCTCTCCTTCCCCCTACCTAAGCATCATGGGTTTTGAGACTTCCTGTGAAAAGTCATAACCTTTGATGGACTAGAAATATTAACCAACAGAACAAATTTTGATGACACTGCCTCATCGTACATACGGAGACAAGTAAAATGAAACGCAATGAATTAGAACATCATTGGATGTGTCGTTTAAAAAATGACTTTCCTCATCTTCCTAACAATGAGTATCAAAGTCTGATTAAGTGGCTTTTAAACAAAAACAATTCTCATGAAAAGTTTGAGGTTCGCTATCATATTTTGCGTCAAGGTTATTTACATTGTTCCTCTACTGAAGCTTATCACAAATTAATTAAGCGTTTGGGGGCATTGATGCTCTTACACCCTCAAATTCGTGCCTTATTCTCTTCTAGTCCAGATAAACAGGCTGTCCTGCTCAAGATTATCCAAGAAGTGATCCAAAAAATGTTAAAAAGCGATCGCCACATTCAACATCAAATGAAATGGATTGCTGAGTGTACAACCAACGAAAAAATTCGCCATATTTTATTGTTTACAGCTTTAGAGGAATACTGTATGAGTCTCGTTGGAAAGCATCCGCTTTTAATCAATTATTTGATCAAATATCTCTCAAACAATGTCAGTACTTCTCAAGCAAGAATCTCTAAATTTAAACAATCAAGGAATAGGTTTCAGCAATCTATTCTTAACCTATTCAAAACGAAGAAACTGGACATAAACCAAGCAATTAGTTAACCAAAGTTGGCTCTCTCTACATGATGGTGGAGAGTGGATAAAATAATACAATTAGTCTGTGATGGGTTATGATACCAAATCCGAGGTTAGTACCCCTTTTAAATGTTGAGATAAGGCAGGAGGCAGGGGGCAGGAGGCAGGAGAGTTTTGGCACAAAAGATATAAAGGGGGTTTAAGGGGCAGATTTGGTATGACTTTGTTTTAGTTGAGAGGGGTAGTTAGGGCTAAAGCCCAACAACATACCTGATCCCAAATTACCTTTGCTTTATCTATCTTAACATGATTAAACTAAAATTTTAGTTAAAAATGCCCATTTATCTGTGGCTTCTTCAATAATTTTAGCCGTTGGTTTTCCTGCACCATGTCCTGCTTTTGTTTCAATCCGAATTAACACAGGTTGCTCACCACTATGGGCTAACTGTAAGGTAGCAGCAAACTTAAAACTATGGGCAGGAACAACCCTGTCATCATGATCAGCCGTCGTAATTAAAGTTGCAGGATAGGCAGTATTTTTTGTTAAATTATGCAAGGGAGAATAGGCATAAAGAGTATTAAAATCTGTTTCATTTTCAGGATTTCCATATTCTGGACACCATGCCCAACCAATGGTAAATTGATGAAAACGCAGCATATCCATCACTCCTACGGCGGGTAAAGCAGCCGCAAATAAATCAGGCTGTTGACTTAGACAAGCGCCCACCAATAAGCCCCCATTACTTCCCCCACCAATGGCTAATTTAGCTGAAGAAGTGTAGTTATTTTTAATTAACCATTCTGCTGCTGCAATAAAGTCATCAAACACATTTTGTTTATTTTCTTTCATCCCTGCTTGATGCCATTTCTCCCCATATTCTCCCCCTCCCCGTAGGTTAGCGACTGCATAAATTCCTCCTCTTTCCATCCAGACTAAGTTACTGACGGAAAAAGCAGGTGTTAGGGAAACATTAAAGCCCCCATAACCATATAAATAGGTTGGGTTTTCTCCATTAAGCTGTAATCCTTTTTTATGGGTAATAAACAAAGGAATTATTGTCCCATCTTTACTGGGATAAAAGACTTGTTTGGTTTCATAGTCATTC
>JBFRWQ010000628.1:0-3233 GCA_051439665.1 Microcystaceae cyanobacterium
ATATGAATCGGTAAGCGAATAGTACGTCTTTTTTCAGCGATCGCTCTGGTAATGGCCTGCAGAATCCACCAGTATGCATAGGTAGAAAAGCGGTATCCCTTGGTGGGGTCATATTTTTCTACACCACGCTGCATCCCAATTGTTCCTTCTTGAATTAAATCTAATAGGTCTAAATTACGTTTGAGATACTTTTTCGCCACAGAGACGACGAGACGGAGATTTGCTTCTACCATCTTGCGCTTGGCCATTTCTCCAGATTGAAGAGTCTGCTTTAGCTGCTTTTGGCTTGTTTTGGCTGCTTTTGCCCATTCTTTGAGAGTAGGTTCATGGCCAAGTTGTTCAGTTAAATCATCCCGCAGGTTTTCGAGAGTGACCATTCGTTGCACCCGTTTAGCATAAAGAATTTCTTCTTCGTGGGTTAATAGGGGAACACGACCAATTTCCTTGAGATAAGCACGAACTGGATCGGGAGAGTAGGTTGATGTCTTCATGACGCTATAGTCGGCTAGATGTTAAAAAAAGTAGATTTTATGAAAAATATGGTTAGTGTAAGGAATCAGTGGGATATCTTCTCAGGAAGCGCTTGTTAAAAGTAGGTTAATGGCAAAGAGCATCATTGGTTAGGTTTAGTCTAGATTGGACGGGGTATTTAACCCAAAAGTGCCTGACACTGTTGTTGAGAACTTAATGGTCATTGAGTTAAGTTGCTCAATCTAGCTTACAAAAATCAGCTTGATTTCTTAATTATATTAACAAAAGTGTTAATTATTGTAAAGTTTTTTGTTCATAGATCCGTCTATATGATTAATTTTGGTTTTTTACTATGGAAATTGTTTCAGAAAATGTACTCAGTAGGGTAACAGACTTAATCATTGCAAACCGCATTGTAGATTACAAATTTTATATACTTAAAAAATAGTATAGAGACGTTACAGGCAACGTCTCTACCGAAAGGAGCTATTATAAGATATTGGAACTATGGTGCTAAATTCTCCCCTTCTTCTCTGGGTGGTCTGGCACGACGACCACGAGGACCACGAGGACCACGAGTTTCCCGACGTTCTTCCATCAATTGAGCAAATTCCTGACGTTGCTCTGGGGTTAGAACTTGTCGCATTTCTAGTAAACTTTCAAAGCGAAGATTATCAAGTTGCTGTCTTATTTGACTAATTTCCTGATGCTTAGAGCGAATATCTGATGGAGAAGCATTTCCTGTCATCATTTGTTGCATTTCTTGACGATTTGCTCTCATCTGTTCCATTAAAGGTTCAATTTGAGGCTGATATTTTTGACGGATACTAGCCAATTCTTGCGTTTGTTCCTCACTTAGATTCAGTTGTTCCATGATGCGCCTCTGTCCCCGGTCTTTCATTCCTCTATGGGGACGTTGAGCATGGTATTGAGTCTGATTAGAAGGATTTCTGAGCATTGTTTGGGATAGTTCTTCACCCATAACTGCAGAATTACCAAGGCCGAGGGATAAGACGGTGGTTAATAGTAAACAAGAAACTATTTTCATAGCAATCATCTCCTAAGAATTGATTAAGTTGTTAATAATTTTGAAGATTGAGGGATTCTTCCTGAGAATCTTCCAGTAAAAGCCATTCTTCATTAGTCGTCTCAGCATAAGAAACATCTAACGGATGGCCGAGGGTTTGTTCCCAACCTTCCACTAAAAAGTGTTCAAGGTCATCAACCGAAATAGCAATCTGAGGGGACAAGGTATTGCGTTGTAGGACTGCTCCCCCGATCGCTAATCCTGCTAAGATGGCACTAGCTAAGGTAAGTAAGGCAAATCCCTGATTTTTTCGGCGGGGATGACCAGAAATTTCTGCCATCAAGCGACTTTCTAACTGAGGGGACGCAGGAGGAACTGAAGGTTGATAGGTTTTGAGAAAGGCAACAAAGGTATCATCGTCTGTGGGTTGAGTCATAGGACTACTCCTTGGTCTTGCAGATATTGTTTAAGTTGCTTTCGAGCATAAAAAAGACGAGATTTAACCGTCCCTAACGGTAATTGAAGAATATTAGCCACTTCTTTCTGGGGGATATCTTCTAGATCATGGAGAACCATCACGGCTCGATGTTCTAGATTTAGTGTTTGTAATCCCTGCTGGATTAATTCTTGGTAGTGTAACCGCATTAAATCAGGATTTTGGGTGGCAATCGAAGGCGCTTGATGTAATTGAGCATCATCTTCTGCGATCTTAGGTTGTCGTGCGTACTTTCGTCGTTCATCCGTTGCGACATTCCAAGTAATGCGATAAAGCCAAGTGGAAAAGTAGGAAGCTTCCCTTAGTTTTGGTAAGTTCTTCCAGACACGCAAAAACACCTCTTGAACGAGATCATCGAGATTATTTCCCCCACAAAGTTGAAAAAGAGTGGCGCGAACTCGATCTTGATATCGTTGGTACAGTTGACGAAATAGGGTAGTATTGCCCTTTTGACACTGTATCACTAGCTCTAGATTATTGAGTTTCGCTGGATTGTCTGTTAACACAATCGTTATGCCTCACCAGTGGAATCATTGTTTTAGACTGATTAGGGAAAGGGTAGGTTCAATCAAAATTTTTCAGGTCTCATATCCCTTTGGACAAGGTAGGGGGTAGGAGAGAGGGGGAAGAGAGGGGAGAGGGGGAAGAAAGGGAAGAGAGAGGGAAGGAGGGATTTATTCTCCCCACACTACCCACACTTATCCTGATAAATACCTAGAACTCAGCCATTAAAATGGAAAATCATCAGAAGATTTGCTGAATTTTGACTTAAAAATAAAATAGGGTATAATATAGGAAAAAGCAGCTTTTCCCACTGTATTTATTGATTTTACACGACATAACTGCCCAAAAATTTGTTAAAAGACTGTAAGAAAGAGCAATATATCGCAATGAATAGCAATCAAGAGTAACATATCTAAAGAATTAGTAATCAAGCAAATCACATCGATTCTCTCTATAAATCACAGTCAACCCCCCTTAGCCTGGTATATACTGTAAGCATAAATCCCCCACGACGAGGAAAGACGATAATGAGTATTAGTCTATACAGTGACCCCCATTCTTCTTTTTGGACATCTATAGTTCATTGGTTAAATCAGCCAATTCATATCAAGACTTTTGGCAAGACATTTAACTTACCTTTTTTGGGGATGGAAGAACAAAAGCCCGACTATCTTTCTAAAAGACAAGCCAAACATGGCAAGGGAACACTCTTTTATCTGTCTAAAGGGCATTCAT
>JBFRWQ010000629.1:0-2989 GCA_051439665.1 Microcystaceae cyanobacterium
AAGATTTACCTCCTAGATTAAAATTTAATTATACAAAAATTTATCTTAACATCAAAAAAGCTTTTGGGGTTGACGGGGCTACAGAAATCTGAAAAAACAGCCTTCGTAGGTTGGGTTGTACTTATTCTTAAATATATAATTAATCTTTTGAAATTGCGAAACCCAACAGAATCAACCTTCTTGTTCACTCACAGGCAAGATGCCTATGTTACTATTTAGCAATGACATATTAAGAATTGATATTTTTTTCTCATTTCTTCTAACCCCTCTTTTAATTGCTGATCATCAAAAGATAGTCTTAAGTTATTGAGTTTGTTGTTGGGCTAGTTGTTAGGCTTTAGCCCCAAATCACCTAAATTAATAAATAATCTCAGATAAAATATGCCATAATAGAATCTTGATTAATTTAAGGTAATAAACAAAGATGACAGATATTTTTGTGGGATTTCTTAGTCTTTCCCTATTAATCTGGCTTTATCTCTTAGGATTAAGAGGAGGGTTTTGGCTATCAAATCAGCGTATTGAAGACTCAGAAACCACTTTAACCAATTATCCTAGAGTATGTACTGTGATTCCTGCCCGTAACGAAGCAGATGTCTTACCAATCTCCCTAAAATCTCTCCTAACACAAGATTATCCCGGTCAATTTTCCATTATCTTAGTCGATGACCAAAGTACGGATCAAACGGGGCAAGTAGCTCAAGAAATTGCCCAAAAATTAGAGCAATCCTCCCGTTTAACCGTCATTTCAGGACAACCCTTAGCCCAAGGATGGACAGGTAAATTATGGGCGCTTAAACAGGGAATTGAAGCAGCGCAACAACTCGACCCTCCCCCACAATATATACTATTAAGCGATGCTGATATATCTCATCATGACACCAATGTACAGGAATTAGTCACCAAAGCAGAAAGAGAAAATTTAGATTTAACCTCTTTAATGGTTAAATTACGTTGTCAAAGTGGTTGGGAAAAGTTCTTAATTCCTTCTTTTGTCTTTTTCTTCCAAAAACTCTATCCTTTTCCTTGGATTAATAATCCAGAACGTAAAATGGCGGGCGCTGCAGGGGGCTGTATCCTCATTAGTCAAAAAGCGCTAACCCGTATCGGTGGCATCGAATCGGTTAAAAATGCCTTAATTGATGATTGTTCCCTTGCATATCAAGTTAAATCTACATTAGAGCCTAAATCAGGTGGAATATGGTTAGGATTAACCGAAAAAGTCATCAGTTTACGCCCTTATGATACCCTTGACACGATCTGGAATATGGTGGCCAGAACAGCTTATACCCAATTATCCTATTCTCCTTGGTTATTAATGGGAACAGTATTAGGCATGATTATTGTTTATTTATTAGCGCCCATTGGGGCAATCGTAGGTTTAATAACAGGAAATATCCTTATCTTGGGCTTAAGCTTACTAACTTGGGTACTGATGACCCTTTCTTATCTGCCTACCCTAAAATTATATCAATTATCACCTTTATGGGGCGTTGCCTTACCAGCGATCGCTTTTCTCTATAATTTAATGACTATTGACTCTGCACTGCGACATTGGCGAGGAGAAGGAGGTGCATGGAAAGGGAGAGTGTATTCTGGTCAGTAGGGTGGAAGATTTAACCGTCAAAATTAGAAAGTCTTTTACCTCTCAGCTACATCATACCCTACATAAGGCATAAAGAAGCAAAAAAGTGATGATCAACAATACCGTCAAACGAATTCCCCTGAACAATTGGAAGCGTTGAACGTCCCATGTTACTCTAGGTAAAACTCGTTACTCATCGATCACTCCTATGCAAACCCTCGAACTCCCTAAATCTTCCCCCCGTCCCGAATTTGATACCACGATTCACCGTCGTCAAACTCGCCCTGTCAAAGTAGGAGATGTGACCATTGGTGGTAGTCACCCTGTCGTTGTACAATCGATGATTAATGAGGATACCCTAGATATTGAGGGATCTGTCGCTGCTATTCGCCGTTTACATGAAATTGGCTGCGAAATAGTTCGAGTTACTGTTCCTAGTATGGCACACGCCAAAGCATTAGCAGAAATTAAAGAAAAATTAGCGAAAACCTATCAACCCGTTCCCCTTGTGGCTGATGTCCATCATAACGGCATGAAAATTGCCCTAGAAGTGGCCAAGCACGTTGATAAAGTCCGCATTAACCCTGGATTATACGTTTTTGAAAAACCCAGCGCTACTCGTAGCGAATATACTCAAGAAGAATTTGAAACCATTGGCGATAAAATCAAAGAAACCTTAGAACCATTAGTTATTTCTCTAAGAGATCAAGGTAAAGCCATGAGAATTGGTGTTAATCATGGTTCTTTAGCGGAAAGAATGCTCTTTACCTACGGTGACACCCCTGAAGGAATGGTGGAATCTGCTTTGGAGTTTATCCGCATTTGTCAATCCCTTGATTTTTATAATATTGTTATTTCTCTGAAAGCGTCTCGTGTACCCGTCATGTTAGCTGCCTATCGCTTAATGGTACAACGGATGGATGAGCTAGGAATGGATTATCCCTTACATTTAGGGGTAACAGAAGCAGGAGACGGAGAATATGGACGAATTAAGTCCACTGCTGGCATTGGAACCCTTCTGGCAGAAGGAATAGGGGATACCATTCGTGTTTCCTTGACAGAAGCGCCTGAAAAGGAAATTCCTGTTTGTTATAGCATTTTACAAGCGCTGGGACTGCGAAAAACAATGGTAGAGTATGTGGCTTGTCCTTCCTGTGGTCGTACCCTTTTCAACCTAGAAGACGTTTTGCATCAAGTCCGAGAAGCAACCAAACATCTAACAGGTTTAGATATTGCGGTAATGGGATGTATTGTCAATGGACCTGGTGAAATGGCCGACGCTGACTATGGTTATGTTGGCAAACAACCTGGTTATATTTCTTTGTATCGAGGACGGGAAGAAATTCATAAAGTCCCTGAAGAACAGGGTGTGGAAGCGCTAATTGAGTTAATTAAATCAGATGG
>JBFRWQ010000630.1:0-3683 GCA_051439665.1 Microcystaceae cyanobacterium
AGGATTAGGGGTTTTTGACGCTAATTCTTCATATTGAGTGAGAATTTTTTGAATGATTGCTCGATAGTGATTTAGTTGATCCATTGAATAATCTCCTCTTTGAGAACATTGACAATAATTAAACGAATTTGTGTTTCTTTAAGTATTAATTGAATAGCTTTTTGTTGAAAAAATGATTGATAAATTTTTAGGCTAATTGCTAAATAGACTGGTATTTCAGCAACAATAGCTTTCAAGAAAATACGATAAATGATATACTGGCCAAGTGCAGTTTCTAATTCTCGCATAGGGGAACGACTAATAAAGCTTTTGATTTCAACAATAATTGGTTGTCCTTCTTTCTGAGCTTCTACTGTCCTATCTATTTGCAAATCAGCAAATAGTTGAATCTCTTGATACCTAATTGTATAAGGATCGGCTGTAATAGTCCAACCCTCTTTAATCAAAGCATTTTTAACCGCATCATGGTACATATCTTTTGCGGGCATGATCATCCTTGTTCGTAGTAAGGGCTTTAGCCCTATTATACTAATCAATTTATTCCCTAAGTAGAATAAGCTTCTAGCTTGTGATAGATAATGATCAAGCTCAATCTAATCAACTCAAAAATTACGCTACAGTATAAAGGACGCTGTTCACGCCTTCCCTAAACTACTATGACAACTGTTAGTGAATATCTCTGTAACCGATTATCCTCCCTTGGGGTAAATCATATTTTCGGAGTCCCAGGAGACTATGTATTAGACTTAATGGATGTAATCGTTGAAAGTCCCCTAGAATTGGTAGGAACTTGTAACGAATTAAACGCAGGATACGCCGCCGATGCTTATGGACGAATTAATGGCATGGGAGCTATCTGTATTACTTACGGAGTTGGTGGCTTTAGTTTAGTCAATGCTGTGGTAGGCGCTTATGCAGAAAGAGTTCCCTTAGTGGTAATTAGTGGCGCACCTAATAGCGCAGTTCGTCAAAATAATCTCTTATTACATCACACAACAGGGGATTATAACTTACAGTACTCTATTATGGAGAAAGCGACAGTTGCTGCGGTTATTCTAACCGATGCAGGGAAAGCTGTTAATCAAATTGATCAAACCCTAGCAGCTTGTTTACATCATAAACGGCCTGTTTATATTGAGATTCCCTCTAATCTTGTCTATCAGTCTTGTGATCCCTCATCTTCCTCTATTACGATACCCCCTAAATTAACAGATAAAGATGCCCTTCAAGAAGCAGTACAAGAAGCCGTAGAGTTATTAGAAAAAGCTGAAAAACCTGTTATTTTAGCAGGTGTAGAATTTCATCGCTTTGATATTGAAGATAAATTAGAAAAATTATTATCTGTCACTGGTTATCCCTTTGCCACAACCCTATTAGGTAAATCCTGTTTACGAGAAACTCATCCTCAATTTATTGGTAACTATGTGGGGGGAATTAGTCAGAATGTTGTTCGTCAACGAATTGAAACGGCTGATTGTGTGCTGTGTTTAGGGGCAATCATGTCAGATATGAATTTAGGGGGATATACAGCTAAATTAGAAGATGGTCGCTTAATTAATGCTAACTCTGAAAAAATTAAGATTAAACATCATTTCTATCAACCTGTTTATATTGGGGATTTCTTAGACGGATTAAGTTCTCACTTAAGCAAGCGAGATACCAGTACCTTAGATATTAAACCCGCCGCTTGGTCTTTATCCAAAGCCTTTGATACCAAAACTGATCAAAAGTTAACCAATCAACGATTTTATGAACGAGTAAATCACTTTTTAGAAGATGAATATATCGTCATTGCTGATACAGGGGATGCGATCGTAGCAACCACTGATTTAATTATGCACAAGGGAGCAGATTATATTGGTCAAGCCTTTTACTTATCAATTGGTTATTCTATTCCTGCTTGTCTAGGCGCTAGTCTCGCTTCTCCCAATCATCGAACCTTAGTCTTTGTGGGGGATGGTGCATTTCAAATGACCGCACAAGAATTATCAACGATTATTCGCCATCAACTAAACCCGATTATTTTCTTAATTAATAACGATGGTTATACAATTGAACGGGTAATTCAAGATAACACTTATAACGATTTACAACCGTGGAAATATCATAAACTGCCTCATGTATTTGGTGAGGCTTGGAGTTGTGAGGTGTTCACTGAAGGAGAATTAGAAATGGCTTTAGAAAAGGCTAAAGATAATATTAATTGTGTCTCTTTTATTGAAGTTCACTTAGATCCCTTTGACTGTTCTCAAGGCTTGAATCGTTTAGGAAAAGCAATTAGTGAGACCAATAAAAACTAAATTAATAATTAATTAAATTACCTGATACTGTGAAAATTATTGATACAACACAAGCTTATACCTTTAGTAAGTACTTTGAGATGAAGATTGAAGCTAAAGATTTAGCTAAAGAATTTGGCTTTTCATTTTCTCGTAAATATCTCAAGTTACCTCACTTTTTAGGAAACTTAGATCGCCTTCAACAAACCCAAGAGCGGATTAGTGAAGCTTTGCCTTATATTTCTCTAGCTAATGAAACCGCTAGGAGAGAATTCTTAATTTCTCCTATTATTTTAGATTGTATTCATTACACTAAATGTGAGGTAAGGGTTGAGTATCAAATTAAAGTCAATGAACAGTTACAAGGCTATTTAGATTATTTCATAGAGTATCAACAAAACTTTTTGATTGTTGAAGCTAAAAATGCTGATTTAGAGTATGGATTTACTCAACTATGTTCTCAGTTAATTGCTTTAGATAAATGGCAAGAAAATGATCAGCAAATCTATCTGATTGGTGCAGTGACAACAGGGAATATTTGGCAATTTGGGCGCTTGAATCGTTCGGCTAAACATATTGAGCAAGGATTAGAACTCTTCCGAGTTCCTCAAGACTTAGACCTTTTGATGAAAATTCTAGTACAAGCTTTGATTAATTAATTACGACTTTTAGGTTAATATTGTATGGGAGATCAGGAAAATCTTGTTTCTCATCCCCCATTGTTAATTATTTCTTAACTGAATCTTAACCCCAATAGAATTATGCTAAATACTAAACAAACTGAACAGATTCTCAGCAAAACCATCAAAAAAGTCATTTCTGATAGTGGAATTGGCCTGAGTACCCGTAAAGGAAATAAGGAATTAGGATTATTAATTAAAAAGATAGCCAAGCATCCCTTTCCTTCCTCTGAAGACGTAACGATTTATGGGGAAAAAGTCGGAAAAGCGATCGCTGATCTCTCCCAACAAAAAGGGAAAAAGAACTTAGATATTGGTGTCATTCGCCAAGTCTCTTTTACCTCTTCTGAAATTGCAGAATTAGATAAAACCCATCCAATTACTAAACAGAAATCATCGGTTTCTGCCAAAGCTAAAGTAATTGTTCCCACTCAATCTACAAAAACTCAGGTTGAATCTTCACCCGTAGCGACAGAAGAATCTGTAGAGAAAGAAACCACTGAAGAAGCAGTTGAGAAAGTGGTAGAAGCTGCTCAAGAAACCACTGAAGAAGTTAGTAAAGAAGCTACTGAAGAGGAAGCCAGTGATAATAAATCATTAAAAGACAGAATTGGAGAAGATATTAAAACTGCAATGAAAGCCAAAGATAAAGTGAAATTAGAGACAGTTCGTTCTATCAAAAAAGCAATCCTTGAAAAAGAAGTAGAATTACGTCCTAGTGGAC
>JBFRWQ010000631.1:0-7583 GCA_051439665.1 Microcystaceae cyanobacterium
AAAACCTTTGACCTGTTTGTCAAAATGTACGCACCAAATTTGTTGTCTGTAAATTTTAATGTGCGGGTTTGTTAGAGGTGTGGGGTGGGTGGGATGTGGGGGGTGTGTGGGGAGTTTGGGGAGTGTGGGAAGAGGGGGAAGATTTAACTGTCAAAATTAGTTTGATACGCCGATAGATAATTAATCCTATAATTGATAATTAGTAGAAAAATAGAGACAATTATACTCTAATCGTTAAATCTAGTTAAACTTTTGCTAAATTAAGCTTTATTAATGCAAGATCTATGCTAATCTAAACGTAGATATAAATTTTAGTATTAAAGTTCTACAAAAACATGATAGGGCAACAGTTGGCATCACGATATGAGATTATCAAAAAACTGAGCTTGAAACCAGAGAGTCAAACCTATCTTGCTAAAGATACTTATCAGTCTTCTCCTTCCTTGTGTGTGATAAAACAAATTTATCCAGCGATTGGCGATCCTGATTTACAAAATAAAATGCGAACCTTGGTGCATAAAGAAGTTGATAAGTTATATCAGTTACATTCATTTTCACAAACCCCAAACTTGCTCAATGATTTTGTAGAAGATAATGCTTTTTATCTTGTCCAAGAGTGGATTCAAGGAATCCCCTTAGCTCAGGATTTAGAAACCTCTGGTACTTATGCGGAAGAAAAGGTCGTTTATTTTTTGCGACAAGCTTTATTAGTTTTACATCGAATTCATCAGATTGGCATAATTCACCAAGATCTTAAACCTGAAAATTGGATGTATCTCCCAGAGAATAATAAATATGTCTTAGTAGATTTTGGCAAGATAGTGCAATTAGAAATACACTTGGCTATGACAATACCAATTGATAATAATTGTTATGTTGCGCCTGAACAACTAAGAAATCACCCTAAACCAGCCAGTGATCTTTATAGTTTAGGGATGATGGCGCTGCAAGCCTTTACGGGTCAAAATCCTGTAAGCTTGCCCGAAAATGAGCAAGGAAGACTAATATGGGAGTTAGAGACCCTTCAAGATTCTCCCCTTGTTCCTATTATTAATAAAATGATCGCACCCAATATTACCGAGCGCTATGGTTCAACCAGAGAAATCTTAGAAGTCTTAGCGGTTCAATTTCCCCCTATGCGCCCACCGTATAATCCTAATAATCCTACCAAAGTTGTAAACTCTCAATCATCCCCTTCCTCCCCAACCATCCAATCTCCTCCACCCAATTCGGCTTCCGTTAAAACAGTGGAGATGTCTCCTCCTCAGCATTCAGCCCAAACCGTTCAATCAGTCCCCACACCTACTGCAATAAGCGAACCTCAGCATTCAGCCCAAACGGTTCAATCGATTTCAACCTCGACTTCTCAACCGAATTCGTCTTCCCCTGCTCCTCAATGGTCAATTTTATTCAACTCTCCTTGGGCTAAAGGAATTGGGATGGTAGGAGCGCTCTTCATCTTTTTGGTGACCATTTCCCAGTTTATGCAATGGCAAACTAACCAAAAAATTACAGAAAAAATCGAGGAAATTACTGCCCTTTATGAGGAGGAAGACTATCAAAAGTGTGTGGCAGAATCCCGTTCTAGTGACACAATTCAATTGGGTGTGTCTAAAGCAAAACGATTAGAATTAAAAAGCAAATGTCTCTTAGGATTAGCCAATGAAGAAGCCAACCAATTACAACATGCCAAAGCGATCAATCTTGCCATGACCATTCCCGATGATAGTCCTTATTACCAAGAAGCACAAGCTGAAATCGATAATTGGTCAACCAATATTTTGCAGCAAACTGAGAAATTCTATAAAGATACAAATAATCTATCAGAAGCAGAAGAAAGACTCAAAGAAATTCCAGAAACCAGTGCTGTGAAAAAACAGGCGTTAGAACAATTGAAACAGTGGCAAGAAGAGCGTCTAGATTCTAATATTAGAGATATCTGTAAAGAAGGCTCTGTTTTATGTAGTCAATGACAAATGATTTAATAGGAGGTTCATGTTCTATGGTCAAATTTAGTATTCATATATTACTCTTATCCTTATGGCTTAGTCTCTTTGGCTTAACCACAAAGGGGCAAGCCCAAAACAGAAATCAATATACCTGTGTATCAAAGCAGGGAATTCCTAGAACAGTGGTTGATACTAAACGGGGAAAAATTGAATTAATTATCTGGGAGAGTCAAGTTTTTGGCTCACAATGGTCTCCTGAGAGCCGTTGTCAAGAAGTGACCCAACGTTTTCAAGATTTTTCTGATGCTGGAAATCTTAGATATGTCACAACGGGTAAAATGAACGGCTATAATGTGATCTGTGTGGGGGATCAACGAACAAACGGCTATACCTGCGATCGGGATGGCCTATTGATTACCTTACAACCATCTGATCATCCCCCATCAGTTATGAAGGACTTGTTTGATGTAAATAATCGGGTTAGCAAGGGTCCTCTGCGCAGACTGGGGCCTCGTCCTCGACGCTTTGTGATTAATCTAGATGAGTTTCTAGACGATGTTCCTGTTGTGGAAAACACAGCATCTGAAACCACGACTCCTTCTCCTTCACCATCTTCTATTGTCCCTAATTCATCTTCTCCTAATGAAATGACTATCCCCGATCTACTACAATAGATTATTGGTAGGTGAATGATGGTAAGCAGCTTTGCGGTCGAAAAACCCTTACCGATTCATTATTTTGTCCTTGAGAAACTCTAAAAGTCTGTTATTAAACTGGAGGTTCATGTCCTATGCTCAAACTTAGTTTTAATGTCTTGATCTTATCCTTGTTACTTAGTTTATTCGGGTTAGCCACTAAGGGGCAAGCCCAAAGTAAAAATAAATACACCTGTGTGTCTGAGCAAGGAATCCCTCGAACAGTGGTTGATACTAAACGGGGAAAAATTGAATTGATTGTTTGGAAAAGTAATTTTTTTGGCTCACAATGGTCTCCTGAGCGCCGTTGTCAAGAAGTGACCCGACGGTTTCAATCTTTTTCCGATGCAGGCAATCTCAAATATGTCACAACAGGCAAAATCAACGGTTACCCAGTGATCTGTGTGGGTGATCAACAAACAAGGGGCTATAGTTGCGATCAGAATGGCCTATTGATTACCTTACAGCCCTCAGACCATCCGCCATCGGTCATGAATGAACTATTTAACATCAATAACCGCATTAGTGGAGGAGGAGTAACCAGAAGCTCTGGTCGTCCTCGTAGTAGAGTGATTAATATGGATCAGTTTTTACAAGACGCTCCTTTAATAGAAAGCGCAGACCCTGAAACTACTACTTCTATCCCATCTCTACCAAGGGAAAGTGTGATTCCTGAGACTTCTACTTCTACCCCATCTCTACCAAGAGAAAGTGTGATTCCTGAGACTTCTACTTTTTCTCCTTCCCAAACACCAACTACTCCTAGTCAGTCTTTTTCTGATCAAAATCGAATAGTTGTTCCCGAAGAACTACAATAACCGCTATTGGGGTTAAAGAATGGAACTTTATGTTGCCCGTGATCCATAATTAAACAAAAGGCTAATATGCTATGGTTAAGTCTAGTTTCTCTCTATTTATCTTATCTTTCCTGATCAGTTTCTTAGGTTTAACCACAAAGGGACAAGCCCAAATCCACAAAAAGTACAATTGCGTGATAACTCAACAAACGCCCCGAACAGTAGTTGATACTAGACGGGGAAAAATTGAATTAATTGTCTGGAAAAGCCAGTTTTTTGGCTCCCAATGGTCTCCTGAGCGCCGTTGTCAAGAAGTGACCCGACGCTTCCAATTTTTTTCCGACACGGGCAATCTTAAATATGTCACAACTGGCAAAATCAATGGTTACAATGTCATCTGTGTTGGGGATCAACGGACAAAAGGCTATACCTGCCGTAGGGATGGTTTATTAATTACCTTAGAACCATCAGACCATCCGCCATCAGTGATGAAAGAATTATTTGATGTTAATAATCGTATTGGTCGTGGTGGTGTTACAAGAGGGGATGGTTCTCGTCCCCAAAAGTTTGTGATTGATCTAGATCAATTTCTGCAAGATGCTTCTGTGGCCGACAGTACGACCCCTGAGATTCCTTCTCCTGATCCTATCCCACCACAGCCATCTGCTGTCCCTAGTCCCTCTTTACCAGGTGGAATAGTTGTTCCTGAAGAGCTACAGTAAGGTTAAATGCTAACTGATTACTACTACAGATTCCTTTGTCGAATCGGTCAGTGATCTGTTAAGATATATGAACAAGTATAAAAATTGGGCAAGCCAAAGGTAGCAAGCATCTACGGTTAAATCCAAAACCCCAAGGGTTGCGAGTATTTTGGTTATTGTCCCAAAGTCAAACTAAGGATCAACCAAAATTCATGGCCAATCAGCCAACTATTGCTATATCCCATCTAGGATGCGAAAAAAATCGAATTGACTCCGAACACATGCTAGGTTTACTAGCACAAGCAGGATACGCTGTAGATGCAAATGAAGAACTAGCTGACTACGTTATCGTCAATACTTGCAGTTTTATTGAGGAAGCAAGGGAAGAATCAGTTCGGACTCTAGTAGAACTAGCCGAAGCTAACAAGCGTATCATTATATCTGGCTGCATGGCGCAGCATTTTCAAGAGCAATTACTAGACGAACTCCCAGAAGCCGTTGCTTTAGTAGGGACAGGAGACTATCAAAAGATTGTCGAGGTCATCCAACGGGTAGAAACAGGAGAACGGGTAACAGAAGTAAGCCAAACACCGACCTACATTGCAGACGAAGCGCTTCCTCGTTATCGCACGACTCATGAGAGTGTGGCCTATCTAAGAGTGGCAGAAGGCTGTGATTATGGCTGTTCTTTTTGCATTATTCCCCAATTAAGAGGAAAACAGCGCTCTCGACCCATTGAATCGATTGTAGCAGAAGCTCAACAATTAGCGAGTCAAGGGGTTCAAGAATTAATTCTCATTTCCCAAATTACTACCAATTATGGGTTAGACTTATATGGTGAGCCGAAATTAGCGGAACTGTTAGACGCATTAGGTGAAGTTGATATACCTTGGATTCGTATCCATTATGCCTATCCAACTGGATTAACTGCCAAAGTATTAAAGGCAATCCAAAAAACGCCTAATATCATACCCTATCTGGATTTACCGCTACAACATTCCCATCCTGAGATTCTCAAAGCGATGAATCGACCCTGGCAAGGACGGGTTAACGATGGCATTATGGAAACGATTAAAACCACCCTCCCTGATGCTATTTTACGTACCACCTTCATTGTCGGTTTTCCAGGGGAAACTGAAGAACACTTTAATCATCTTCTTGACTTTGTACAACGCCACGAATTTGACCATGTAGGGGTCTTTACCTTCTCTCCTGAAAAGGAAACCCCCTCCTATACCTTACCCAATCAGATTTCTCCAGACCTCAAACAAGCCCGACGCGACCAGCTAATGGCGATTCAACAACCGATTTCTAGGGGTAAAAATGCTCAATCGGTCGGTAAGACCCTTAATGTTCTCATTGAGCAAGAAAACCCTGAAAATCAAGAATATATTGGTAGGGCTGCCCGTTTTGCCCCGGAAGTTGATGGACTGGTTTACGTCCAAGGCGCAGCCAGTTTAAATACCATTGTTCCTGTCACCATTACCCATAGCGACGCTTACGATCTTTATGGAGAAATCACCCGCTAAATAGCTAAATTTAACAGCTTTTTTTAGCAAAATCCCAAAAAATTCCCCAAATCAAACCATTATTTCATACTATGACCGACTCTTTCAAAGACTTAGGACTATCTGACGCTCGTATTGAACATTTAGAAACCCTTGGGTTTGAAGCCCCGACAGAAATTCAAGCCAAAGCCATTCCCCTAGTTTTAGAAGGCCATGACTTACTAGGACAGTCCCAAACGGGAACAGGGAAAACGGCGGCCTATTCTTTGCCCATCTTAGACCAAATTGATCCGAAAAATAAAGACGTTCAAGCCCTGATTCTGACTCCTACCCGTGAATTAGCGCAACAAGTCGCCCAAGCAATGAAAGACTTTCTCTGTGAACGAGGGGTTTACATTTTAACCGTTTATGGGGGGCAGTCCATTGAACGCCAAATTCGCAGTTTAGAACGAGGTGTACAAATTGTGGTCGGGACACCAGGGCGGGTGATTGACCTATTAGAGCGTAAAAAACTAAGATTAGACTCATTACGCTGGGCAGTTCTCGATGAAGCAGATGAGATGTTAAGCATGGGCTTCATTGACGATGTAAAAACTATTTTAAAGAGAACCCCAGAAGAACGACAAACAACCTGTTTTTCTGCCACAATGCCCCGTGAAATTCGTGATTTAGTCGAACAGTTTCTCAAATCTCCCGTTAATGTTGCGGTGAAACAGCCCCAAGCTGCCCCAACTCGTATTGAGCAGCAAGTGTATTATGTACCCCGTGGCTGGTCGAAAATTAAAGCCTTACAGCCGATTTTAGAGATTGAAACCCCAGAAACCGCCATTATTTTTGTGCGGACAAAGCAAACTGCCTCTGAATTGACGAGTAAGTTACAAGAAGCGGGTCACAGCGTAGATGAATATCATGGTAATTTATCTCAGGTTCAACGGGAACGACTGGTGCAGCGCTTCCGAGACGGTAAGATTAAGCTGGTTGTAGCGACTGATATTGCTGCCCGTGGTTTAGATGTGGAAAATCTCAGCCATGTGATCAACTTTGATTTACCTGATAATGCTGAAACCTATATTCACCGTATTGGACGGACAGGACGAGCAGGGAAAACAGGGACAGCGATAGCTTTAGTTGAACCCATTGATCGTCGTTTATTAGGGCAAATTGAACGACGTTTGCGCCAAAAACTCGAACCTTGTAAGATTCCTAGTCGTTCTCAGGTGGAAGGGAAACGGTTGGAGAAATTACAAACTGAACTGAAGGAATGTTTAACGGGTGAACGGATGGCCTCCTTCTTACCCATTGTAAGGGAATTGAGTGATGAATACGATCCTCAAGCGATCGCTGCTGCTGCTTTGCAGATGGTTTATGATCAAAATTGTCCTAATTGGATGAAACAAGATTGGGAAGTTCCTGATGCAACTTTACCCAAGCCCAGTAAGCGCAGGTCTGGTTCTAAGCGCTACAATCATTCTCATCGTTCTTCTCGTCCGATTGGTAAGATTAGTAAGCCAGTGTCTCAAAACCGTTCCCGTTAGATAAAGTCGGTTTAGAGAACATAAACAGTGAAGGGTGATCATAAGATCGCCCTTTTGTTTTTTGATTGAGCTTACTGCTTAAGCTATTCCATAATCAGTATATTTTCGTTTATAAGGAGGATGTAATCCTAAGATGATGTCTTCTCTGGGAACACCGCTTTTAGTTAATTCTTCAGCAGGATTTTGGTCGGTTAAGTTTTGCTGTAGCCAAATTTTACCATCTTTAATATCAATATTTGACATCTCCACGGTTTAAAAACACGTGGATTCTAAACGTTAAGCTCCGACG
This sequence comes from Microcystaceae cyanobacterium, assembly GCA_051439665.1. Taxonomy (GTDB): domain Bacteria; phylum Cyanobacteriota; class Cyanobacteriia; order Cyanobacteriales; family Microcystaceae; genus JBGTGT01. The sequence goes on from JBFRWQ010000631.1 coordinate 7,475, forward strand.
GGATTAATCCACGTCTGCGCTCGTTTACGATATGATTTAGATAGATTAGTGAGAAAATATCGTTTAGGGACTGTCAATAATCCCTTACCGACCTTGGATAGATTAATTC
>JBFRWQ010000632.1:0-15577 GCA_051439665.1 Microcystaceae cyanobacterium
CTGCTAGAAAATCTGCTTGAATCTGCTTAATCTCTTCTTTGCACCTTTCAGGAAGTTGAGCTAAGTCAGTACGAGCTAAAGCTAGATGCCAAGCTTTTAGGGTTTTTCTTTGACTGGGTTTTAAGGAACTAAACGATTTATTCATAATTTTCTCCTAACGAGTAGGACAAATACCCTTTTTATTATATCATAAGTTGATTGATCTCATTAGGTAAGGAAGTAGTATGTTTTTTTAACTAAATTTGATTTAACGTAATTTAGAAAAGTATTTATCAATAAAATCTTGAGGAAGGTTAAAGCTTTTCAGTAAAGTCGGATAATCTTTGGAGCGAATATCCCAAATTGAAATAATTTTTTTGACTTTTTCAGACTGTTTCAGATAGAAATTTATTTGACGGATTTCTTTAATTTGTTGAGCATAAAAGCTTTTTTCTTCTGATGACAACGAAACATCTCTCTGAAAATAACTATCTAAATCATCAATTCCCTTGTTTAGATCGGCTTTATTAAGCCTGATTAATTGCTCTTTAAATTCTCGTAAAAATTCGTTTGAGCTTTGAAGCTCACGGCGGGCTATCTGGCGATATAGTATTATATTGACTGCATCAAAGATAATTTTAACACTCGGAAAATCAATGTAATTAATTAAAGCTGTGAAAGTAAATCCAAAGATAATTGAATAGATACAAAACTGAAAAAACAATGGGTAATTAATAGCATTTAATATAGTTGCTAAGGTAAGTGAAGATTCAGATGTCAGTTCAATGAAGGATTGATGAGGTATCGAAAAAATTAGAATAAAGGAAAATCCAGGTAGTATAATTTGAAAAATTAGCCAAAAATAGAAGACAGGATAGGTAAAAGGTTTAAAAAAAGGATAGCGAAAACGCCGTGTTTTTTGGTCGAGCTTGTGTAAACTATCGAGAAGATTAAAAACACCTGAGAGAATGCCCAACAATAAAATTAAGGTCAACTGCAATAAAGTTTGCGCCATTATTTAGCCTTTTTCAGTGATTCTAATTGTAATTGTCCTTTAAATGTTAAAGCAAAGTAATCATCAAGCTCCATTTGAGTATTCCGAAAACGAGGAATAAATTTGCCAATTAAGTTTCCTCTGGCTGTATCAATTTTCCCTTCATCCCAGAGTTTATGAATTAATTCAATCACTTTATCTTCTGGTATGTTTAAGCGATACATTAAGTTTTCAATGGTTAAGCTGCGAATATCTAGCGCTTTTAAAATTGACACTTCTTTAGTCTCAGTTTTACTTTCCTCTTCAGTCTGTAGCCCATTGATTATGGGTGATGTAACCAATTTATCTTTTGATTGGCTAGAATATTGTTCTGTTAATTCTTCTCTGGCAATTTCATAAGCGTGTTTAAGAGCAGGATTTTGCTCAGTAATGTGTGAAATTTTCTGAATTACTTGATGGTTTCCTGCCAGTAACTCTGCTTGAATCTGCTTAATCTCTTCTTTGCAACTTTCAGGAAGTTGAGCTAAGTCAGTACGCTCTAAGGCTAGATGCCAAGCTTCTAGAGTTTTCCTTTGACTGGGTTTTAAGGAACTAAACGACTCATTCATAAATTCTCTCCTAACGAGTAGGACGAATGCCCTTTTTATTATATCATAAGTTGACGGATTTATCTCATTTTACTAACTAATAATAAAACCAGACCAATGATAAACATCCTGATAAGGGATAAGATCAGGATTTCTTTTTTGATACTTTTTAATTTCATCATTAATTGATTCAAAATAAGGGACTCTCTTTTGTAAGTCCTTTAACCAATATACTAATTCACAATGAGTGACATTTTTTAACCAATTTTGTGCTTCTTTAAGAGCAATTTTAGGAGGTATTCCCTCATAATATCGCTGATAAAAGTAAATCATTAACCATGCACTCTCAACTTCATCAACTGTCCATAGCGTACTCATTACGCAGTTTGCACCCCCTTTCAGAAATGCACTGACTAACCCCACATATTCACTTTCAATTAATTGATTTCCACTTAATGCGGTTTCACAAGCTGCCAGGGTAATTAATTGATACGATGAGAAGTCAAGATGACTGATTGTATCAGCAGTCAGTTGGGTATGATTAGCAAAGCTTAACGCTGATTTGGCAGGATCAGTGGAATTATAATAACCGTGACCAGTATAATGAAGATGAGTATGGTTAGGAATCGCCTGTTCAAACTCCTCAATTGTCGTAATAGATGGGGTAACGTTGGTAAAATAGGTGTTAACAATCGTTGCTTCTATTTCTGCAAAAGGTAAATCCTCAACAGGGTTTTCGATACTCAATAAGCGCTCTTCTAACGATATATTATGATCCCTACTCTGTAGGGGCGCAAGGCTTGCGCCCGTTAAATTATCTCCACCCGTTAAATTATCTGCGCCCGTTAAATTATCTGCACCCGTTAAATTATCTGCACCTGTTAAATCATCTGCACTCATTGAATTACTATTTTTCTTCAAATTAACAGCAATTTGCAAACTAGGGATATAAGAAATTGTCCAATCTTTGGCAGTAAATAGAGAATGTAAAGGGAAACGATGTAACTCTCGATGGGGAACAAAGATTAATTGTTCGACATCAGTTAAATGGGTTTCTATGACGGTAATATCTAAGAGTTGTCTTAATTTTTGTAAGCGATCGCTTATTTTAACCCGCCATGAATGTTCTTTTTTCTCGTTATCGCTTTGTCCTTTTTTACTGCGATAATCTTGGTAATCTTGATCCCATTGTTTAATCCAGTCTTGAATAAGAGAATAATTTTCAGATAAATTATCTAGAATAATAGGAACTTCTAATCCCTGTTTAATAATAAAGGTAACAATTCCTAATGGACTGTCATACCAATAAATGATGGCGTTGTTAGGTGTTAGAAGGGTTTGAATACTTTCATAAGAAGGATAAATAATTTGTTCTTCTTTTTTATATCCTTCGAGAATGTGGGTTAAACGGCGATTCTTTTCTAATTCTGCATTGCGTAAGGCTTCGATGATTTCGCCTTTTTGAAGTAGGAGGTTAACGGTAAGTTGGCGGAAGTTTAAATACTTGGCTTCGATTCTTAAGCGCTGATCATTGGTGTCAACCTTATTTAATCTGTTATTCAGAATCTCTAATCCTTCAAGGCGATATTGATCAGCATTTTCTAGATTTTTTAAGGCTAAGTGGACTTTAATTAAATCTTGAATAACTTCTAATCTTAAGTCGGGAAAGGTATCAACAGTTAAGGTTTCTAAAGCATTGTGATAACTAGCTAAGGCGTTATGATATTCCTTGTTTTGATATTGTGCTTGGCCAATTTTATGATGTAATAATCCCCATCCTTCAGGGTGAGTATGGCGATGAATGTATTTTCCTAATGGATAGCGATAAATCTCTAATTGGCCTTTATATCCTCGTTTATTTAAGGGATGATCAGGTTTATTGATGAGATCATAAAAGGGAGACTGGGGAGCGGTATAAGGGGAGAAAATAATAGGAGGTGATGAGAGATTTTGTAAAAAAGTGATTAAATTTCGTAGGGATATAAGACTATTATGTAATTGATTATCTTCGGTTAAATTATCTCTCTCTGCCACTAAAGTTTGTTGCTGGTATTGGGATTGAAAATATTTTAGTAACTGTCTCGATGCGTTGGTTAAATCCATTAAAAATAAACTTGAAAATTGTGTTTGAATCCTTAATATTTCTCTTTCACTTGTTATTGATTGACGTGCTGCAAGCCCTCGATGAGTCCATGCTTCATGATCATCAGGTTTAATTTCAAGCACTTTATCGTAGGAGGATATTGCTTTTTCCAATCTTCCTAAGTTAAATAACACATCACCTCGGTTATACCATGCTTCATATAAATATGGTTCAAATTGAAGAGCTTTTTCATAGGAAGATATGGCTTCTTCTAATCTTCCTAAATTAAATAACACATTCCCTAGATTATTCCATGCTTTATGTAAATATGGTTTGATTTGAAGTGCTTGATTATAAGAATACATCGCTTTTTCTAATCTTCCTAAATCAAATAATGTAATCCCTTGGTTAACCCATGCTTCATCGCAATCAGGTTTAATTCTAATAGCTTTATCGAAGGAGGATATGGCTTCTTCTAATCTTTTTAAATCACTTAGCACAGTCCCCTTGTTAGTGCATGCTTCATGGAAATCAGGCTTAATTTCAAGTGCTTTATCGAAGGAGGATACGGCTTCTTCTAATCTTTCTAAATTCAATAACGCATTCCCTTTATTATACCATGTTTGAGCACTATATGGATTAAATTAATCGCTCTTTCTAAAGACTGCAACTCATTATAAAAGTCTTTACTAGCTGCATAAAGGCTTCCTATCTGATGATACAATTCTGATTTATTATCATTGGTTTGTTTCGGTTGAGCAATTAAACTTTCTAGCTGTTGTATTTTGGCTTCTCTAATTTCATTTGTCCAAGATAAATAGGTATCATAATCTCTATCTTCTAAAATATCTGTCACTTGTTGTTCAAATATATCATTATCTAATGAGATAACTAGTGTGTTTTGCACATGATCACCTTGACTATCTATGTCTTTAAGATTGAGAATTAAAAAAATTAAGTTTTCAAGGTTTGAACTTGAAGGTTGTTCTTCTAATGAATCAGATTTTCGTTTGACAAGACGTTTTAGCCAGTTCATTATTATGGTCGGTGTAATTAAATAAGGAAGTAAGAGGATGAGCAGTATTGTAACAATTGTAGAACAAGCTTCTAGCTTGTGACAGGCAAGATGCCTGTGCTACTTTTCAATGATCAATTCTCTTAAGGTTTTGTGTCCGTAATTGACCCATTTCTGCTTGACTTTGCTCAAACATTCTTTCATGTCTGTCAATGTAACGAGCGATGGTTTCCACAAATTTCTCTACTTGGGTTAATCTTTGCTCAGTATCCATAGTGATTAGGCGCTCAAGAAGTGGAGTTGTTACTATTATACTAAAACAAGCCTATCATTCCTATATCATAGTACAAAACTCTAGAATGTGGCACAGGCATCTTGCCTGTCACTCTCTATATTAAATAATTTAATGGGCAAAGCCCATCCTACATCTCATCAGTTTTATCACTGGGATCACCTTGACTTTGTTGCCCTTCGTCCGTTAAGATGGTTGATCGTGACCAAAAAAGGAAAAAAGATTAATATTATTAGTCCCTACCTTTACTGTTACACACCAAGGCAATGCGCCGCTACAAGATACTGAGGAACTATCCCCTTAAGTCTTGGTAGCACTGAAGGCAAACTTAGCTTAACTCAGCTAACCTTCAATTTTCTACAACTTACTTGTCAATATACTTTATGGAAACAGATGCAACTATCTGTAACCATTAGACGAGCAAGGCCGTAGAACCCTGTGATCCACATTAGTTAATCAGAGGTAAAACACCCGTGTCAATTGGTATCCTTGGTACAAAGCTTGGCATGACACAAGTATTTGACGGCGAAACAGGACTCTCTATTACCGTCTCCGTTGTTCAAGCTGGCCCCTGTACCATCACTCAAGTTAAAACGACCGATACAGATGGCTATAATGCTATTCAAATCGGTTACGAAGAAGTAAAAGAAAAAGCGCTCACCAAACCCGAACGAGGACATCTTAGTAAAGTAAGCGCTCCTCCCCTACGTCATCTTAAAGAATATCGGGTGGAAGATACTGCCTCTTACGAAGCAGGATCAACCGTTAAAGCAGATCTTTTCAGCGCTGGTGACATTATTGATGTATCTGGGAAAACCATCGGACGAGGCTTTGCCGGTTATCAAAAACGCCACAATTTCAAACGGGGTTCAATTACCCACGGTTCTAAAAACCATCGTCTTCCAGGTTCAACCGGTGCAGGTACAACCCCAGGACGGGTTTATCCTGGTAAACGGATGGCAGGGCGCTACGGTGGTAAACAAATCACTGTTCGTAAGCTAACCGTTGTGGAAGTCGATGCAGAACGTAACCTATTACTGATCAAAGGATCAATTCCTGGTAAACCTGGCACACTCCTCAGTATTACTCCCACCAACAAAGTAGGGAAAAAATAGCTCGTTCGTTAATCACCCAGATAAGTAAGAGAAAACAGAACAATGGTTAATTGTGTCATTAAGAATTGGCAAGGGGAAGACGCTGGTGAAGCGACGCTAGACCTCAAAGTTGCCAAAGAAGAAAGTCAAAACCACATTTTGCACCGTGCAGTGGTTCGTCAGTTAACAAATGCCCGTCAGGGAACAGCTTCCACCAAAACTCGCTCAGAAGTGCGAGGTGGGGGACGTAAACCTTGGCGACAAAAAGGAACAGGACGAGCCAGAGCAGGATCTAATCGTTCTCCCCTTTGGCGAGGTGGTGGTGTGATCTTTGGACCAAAACCCAGAGATTTCCACGTCAAAATGAATCGTAAAGAGCGCCGTTTAGCGATTAGAACCGCCTTCATGAGTCGAGTAGAAGACCTGATCGTGGTATCTAGTTTTGACGCAGACTTACCCCAACCCAAAACCAAAGAATTAGTCTCTGCAATGGAGCGCTGGGGCGTTGCCAAAGAGGAGAAAGCCTTATTAATTTTAAGCGAAGTTTCTGACAATGTGATGCTGTCCGCTCGCAACATCCCTACCTTACAGTTATTACGAGCCAACAGTATCAACGTTTATGACCTTTTGAATGCCCACAAAATTGTCGTGACGGCTGAAGCATTAACCCAAATACAGGAGGTCTATAGCGATGAGAACTAGCCCCCGTGACCTAATTGACTATGTGGTTCAGCCCATTATCACTGAAAAAGCCACATTTTTGATGGAAGACAACAAATATGTCTTTGATGTCAACCCCAAAGCCACCAAACCCGAAATCAAAGCAGCCATTGAAAGCCTATTTGATGTCACCGTGGTTAAGGTGAATACCCTAAATCGTCCCCCCAAAAAGCGCCGAGTGGGTCGATTTATCGGCAATAAACCCCACTATAAGCGAGCTATTGTCACCCTTGCTGAAGGCGACTCCCTCAGAGAAACCTTCTTCCCTGAAACCTAGATTCAGTGAACAGTAACCAATCGGGAATTCATAATTTATAATTCATAATTCATAATTGTTCCCGAACTTCATCCTTCCTACTTAATCATCATGGGTATCCGTTCTTTTAGACCATATACACCAGGGACTCGCCAAGCGTCGGTATCTGATTTCTCAGAAATTACCAAAAACGAACCCGAAAAGTCCCTAACCACCTATAAACATAACCACAAAGGGCGCAATAATCGTGGTGTGATTACCTCTCGCCATCGGGGAGGAGGACACAAGCGCCTTTATCGCATTATTGATTTTCGTCGGGATAAACGAGATATTCCGGCCAAAGTAGCAGCCATTGAATACGATCCCAATCGTAACGCTCGGATTGCTCTTTTATTCTATCAAGATGGTGAAAAGCGCTATATCTTAGCCCCTGCTGGTATTTCAGTCGGTGATGTCTTCATCGCAGGTAATTCTGCCCCCTTTGAAGTGGGTAACGCCATGCCCCTCAGCCGAGTTCCCTTGGGGACAGAGGTTCATAACGTTGAACTGACGGCTGGCCGTGGTGGTCAAATTGTGCGAGCAGCAGGAACTTCTGCCCAAGTTGTAGCCAAAGAAGGCAATTATGTCACCCTTAAGCTTCCTTCTAAGGAAGTTCGTATGGTACGGAAAGAATGCTACGCCACCATTGGTCGTGTCGGTAACATCGAAGCCCGTAACGTCAAATTAGGGAAAGCAGGAAGAACTCGCCATCGAGGAAAACGCCCCCACGTGCGAGGAAGTGTGATGAACCCTTGTGATCACCCTCATGGCGGTGGAGAAGGCCGTGCGCCTATTGGCAGAAGTGGTCCTGTTTCTCCTTGGGGTAAACCTGCTTTGGGTGCAAAAACCCGCAATAAGAAAAAAGCAAGTAGCAAATTAATTGTTCGTCGTCGTAATGGTTAAATCCTAAAAATATTATGAGTCGTTCCCTCAAAAAAGGTCCCTTTATTGCTGACAGCCTTCTGTCCAAAATCGAAAAGCTTAATGCTGCTAATAAAAAGCAAGTGATTAAAACCTGGTCACGAGCTTCCACGATTATCCCCGATATGGTAGGTCATACCATCGCCGTCCACAACGGACGACAACACGTTCCCGTCTTTATCTCCGAGCAGATGGTGGGACATAAATTAGGTGAATTTGCCCCCACTCGAACCTTTAGAGGCCACGCCAAAAGCGATAAAAAAGCAGGGCGAAAATAACAGTAAACAGTAATCAGTAAACAGTAAACAGTGAAAAATTTAATTAAATAAGTTCATCACGGCAATTTACTGAAAACTGATAACTAATCACTGACAACTGATCAAATAGAACAATGGCAATAGATTTAGATACCACCCTAGAAACCAAAGCGATCGCCCGTTATGTGCGAATGTCCCCCTCTAAAGTCAGACGGGTTCTTGATCAAATTCGAGGACGTTCCTACCGTGAAGCGCTGATTATCCTTGAATTCATGCCCTATCGTGCTTGTGAACCCATTATCAAGGTTTTGCGCTCTGCCGTTGCCAACGCTGAACATAACGAAGGCTTAGAACCAGCTAACCTCTATGTCAGCCAAGCTTACGCCGATATGGGACCGAGTTTACGGCGCTATCGCCCTAGAGCGCAAGGACGGGCTTACCAAATTCGTAAGCCTACCTGTCATATTACGATTACTGTTGCACCAGAGATGAGTGAATAAAGAAATGAAGAATGAAAAATGAGGAATGAAGAATGATTAAATTCTCCGTTCACACCTTCTAAATTCTCAATTTCTCTCGAAACTTCTGAACTCCTACTATCTAAAACAATGGGACAAAAAATACATCCAACGGGCTTTCGTCTCGGTATTACCAAAGAACATAGATCTTGTTGGTTTGCCGATAAAAGACAATATCCCGAACTTCTGAAAGAAGACCTTAAAATTCGTACCTATGTCGAAAATAAACTGAGTAACGCAGGAATTTCTGACATCCGCATCGAACGAAAAGCCGATCAAGTCGATTTATCCATCCATACCGCACGCCCAGGGGTAGTTGTCGGTCGAGGGGGTAAAGGCATTGAAGAATTACGCCTTGGCTTACAAGCAGAACTCGGTGGACTGCGCCAAGTCCGCATTAACGTAGTAGAAGTGGCACAAGTTGACGCTGATGCGACCTTAATTGCTGAATATATCGTGCAGCAACTCGAAAGACGGGTTTCTTTCCGTCGGGTTGTCCGCCAAGCCATCCAACGGGCAGAACGGGCTGAAGTTAAAGGGATCAAAATTCAAATTAGTGGTCGCTTAAACGGGGCTGAGATTGCTCGGACTGAGTGGATTCGGGAAGGAAGAGTTCCCTTACACACCCTACGGGCAGACATTGACTACTCCTACCGTACTGCTAAAACCATTTACGGCATTTTAGGGGTTAAAATCTGGGTCTTCAAAGGAGAAATCATTCCTGGCCAAGAAGAAACCGTAGCGCCCCCCAGTCCCACCCCTCGCCGTCAGCGCCGTCGTCAACAATTTGAAGATCGCTCAGATGAACAGTAAATAGTGAATAGTTAAAAGTGAATAGTGAATAGTTAGACGTGCATAACCAGTCCTTACTATTAACTATCAACTAATAATTATTAACTATCAACTAATAACTATTAACTAACCATGTTAAGTCCTAAAAGAACAAAATTTCGTAAACAACAGCGAGGACGGATGCGGGGGTTAGCCCATAGAGGAAGCACCCTTAATTTTGGCGACTATGGCCTACAAGCAACCGAACCCTCTTGGATTACCTCCCGTCAAATCGAGGCCGCCCGACGAGCCATGACTCGCTATATTCGTCGGGGTGGGAAAATCTGGATTCGTATCTTTCCTGATAAACCCGTTACCATGCGACCTGCTGAAACCCGTATGGGATCAGGGAAAGGCGCTCCTGAGTACTGGGTAGCAGTGGTCAAACCAGGCAGAGTCATGTTCGAGATGAATGGTGTCAGTGAAGAGATTGCCCGTGAAGCCATGCGTCTCGCTGCCCAAAAACTGCCCATCAAAACCAAATTTGTCACCAGTAGCGACGATCCAGTTTAGTGAGTAGTTAACAGTAAATAGTGAATTATCAACTATCAACTATTAACTATCAACTATTAACTATCAACTATTAACTATCATGTCTTTTCCCAAAATTGCCGATGTGAGAAATCTCAGTGATGAGGAAATCGCCGAAGAAATTCTCGCCACTAAGCGAAAACTATTTGACTTGCGCTTACAAAAAGCCACCCGTCAATTAGAAACCCCCCATGAATTCAAACACAACCGTCACCGTTTAGCCCAACTGATGACCGTTGAAGGGGAGCGCCAACGGGCTGCTGCTGCTACTCCAGCAGAAACAACCGAAACCACTGAAACAACCGAAACCCCTGCTACAGAGGAATAGAAAGTTATGGCTGTTAAAGAAAGAGTCGGCGTAGTGGTGAGTAACAAAATGGATAAAACCGTAGTGGTTGCCATTGAAAACCGAAGCCGTCATCCCAAATATCAGAAAACCGTCGTTAATACCAAAAAATATAAAGTTCACGACGAAGACAACCAGTGCAAAGAAGGCGATCGTGTGCGGATTCAAGAAACCCGTCCCCTCAGTCGTACCAAGCGCTGGACTGTAGCCGAAATTTTAGACACTTAACCTTAACCCCTGAGTAACGACCGTGATTCAACAGGAAACCATGCTCAATGTGGCAGATAATAGCGGCGCACGCAGACTAATGTGCTTGCGAGTTCTCGGTAAAGGGAATTGTCGCTATGGACATATCGGTGATGAAATCGTCGCTGTTGTCAAAGATGCCCTACCCAATATGCCCGTTAAAAAATCAGACGTAGTGCGTGCCGTTATTGTTCGCACCCGTCACCCCGTACAACGTAAAAGCGGAATGACCATTCGCTTTGATGATAATGCAGCCGTGATCATTAACCCAGACGGAAACCCCAGAGGAACTAGGGTTTTTGGACCAGTGGCGCGGGAACTACGGGATAAAAGCTTCACTAAAATTGTATCCCTTGCGCCGGAGGTGCTTTAGATGAGTAAGAAACAAACCCCCACACGGTTTAAAATCCACGTTAGAAAAGGCGATACCGTCCAAGTCATTACGGGACGAGATAAAGGAAAAGTCGGAGAAGTGCTGAAAGTACTGCCTAAAACCAGTCAAGTAGTGGTAGAAGGGGTCAATATTAAAACCAAGCACGTTAAACCAACGGCTGAAGGTGAAACAGGACAAATCAGTACCTTTGAAGGACCGATTCACAGTTCCAACGTGATGGCCTACTCCCAAAAAGAACAAGTCGCCAGTCGCATCGCCTATACCTACACCGACGACGGTAAAAAAGTACGGATGCTCAAGAAAACAGGCGAGATTATCGACAAGTAAGGGGAATTATGAATTCTCAATTATGAATTCTAAGTTCTTAATCCTGACCAAGCCCAGGAAAGTTAAAGAGAAAAAACCATGACCCAACGTCTTAAAACCGTTTATCAAGAAACCATTGTTCCCAAACTCAAAGAACAGTTTGGTTACACCAACATTCACCAAGTCCCCAAAGTGGTGAAAGTGACCGTTAACCGAGGACTCGGCGAAGCTGCCCAAAACGCTAGAGCGATGGAATCTTCCCTCAGCGAATTGGCGACTATTACTGGTCAGCGCCCGGTTGTTACCCGTGCTAAAAAAGCGATCGCAGGATTTAAAATTCGTGAGGGAATGCCCGTTGGTGTAATGGTAACCCTCCGAGCCGACCGAATGTATGCTTTTTTAGATCGGTTAATTAACCTTGCTTTACCTCGAATTCGTGACTTTCGGGGCATTAATCCCAACAGTTTCGATGGGAGAGGTAACTATAGTCTGGGGGTTCGTGAACAACTCATCTTCCCAGAAATTGACTATGACACCATTGAGCAAATAAGAGGCTTTGATGTTTCCATCATCACCACAGCCAACACCGATGAAGAAGGTCGGGCGTTGCTCAAAGAAATGGGAATGCCGTTCCGCTAATTCTTCTAAGTATTCACGATTAATTAATCATAATGGCTGCAACTGACACTATTTCTGATATGCTCACCCGCATCCGCAATGCGTGTTCCGTGAGACATCCCACCACTCTTGTGCCAACCACCCGTATGACCCGTAATATTGCCCAAGTTCTCAAAGAAGAAGGCTTTATCGAAGGGTTTGAAGAAACAGGGGAAGGCATTAATAAAAAACTGATTATTTCCCTCAAATATAAAGGGAAAGGCCGTCAACCGATTATCAATACTCTAGAACGAGTCAGTCGCCCTGGTTTAAGAGTTTATTCTAATCGGAAAAACCTACCCAAAGTCCTTGGCGGAATCGGGATTGCGATCATTTCCACCTCCAAAGGCATCATGACTGACCGAGAAGCCCGTCGTCAAAACGTGGGTGGCGAAGTTCTCTGTTATGTCTGGTAACTGTTGAAGCGTGAATAGTGAAAAGTAAATAGTGAATAGTTCTAACACTTATAAAAGTTAACTATTAACTACTAACTTTTAACTACCCACTATTAACTATTAACTATCAACTCTTAACTAATTATGTCTCGTATTGGTAAAAAACCGATTCCCATCCCCAATAAAGTCGAAGTGACCATTGATGGGTTAAATGTCACCGTTAAAGGTCCCAAAGGGACATTAGAACGCACATTACCCGCCAAAGTCATCCTTGAAAAAAATGGGGATACCATCCAAGTCATCCGAGCCGATGAATCCCGTACTGCCAGAGAACGTCATGGACTTTCTCGCACTCTGATCGCCAACATGATCGATGGTGTGGCTAAAGGCTTTGAAAAACAGCTAGAAATTATCGGTGTGGGTTATCGGGCTCAAGCTCAAGGCAAAAAATTAACCCTTAACGTCGGTTACTCTAACCCAGTTGAAATGATCATGCCTGATGGCATCGATGTCAAAGTCGAAACTAACACCAAAGTGACCGTAAGCGGTATTGACAAAGAAGTGGTTGGCAACACTGCCGCCACCATTCGAGCCGTCCGTCCCCCTGAAGTTTATAAAGGCAAAGGGATTCGTTACCAAGGCGAATACATCAGACGTAAAGCTGGTAAAGCAGGGAAGAAATAATTATGAAACTCACAAGAAAACAACTAACCGCCCGTCGCCATCGACGAATTCGGCGCAAAATCTCTGGAACGCCCAACCGTCCCCGTTTAGCTGTCTTTCGTTCCAACAACAATATTTACGCCCAAGTGATCGACGATGTAGCCCAACATACCCTAGTGGCTGCTTCTACCCTCGACCCCGAAGTAAAATCCTCCCTTTCCAGTTCCACAGGCGCAACCTGCGAAGCCTCCGTTGCTGTAGGTAAATTAGTCGCTGAACGAGCGAAAGCCAAAGGAATTGAACAAGTGGTTTTTGATCGTGGGGGCAAACTGTATCATGGCCGCATTAAAGCCCTAGCGGATGCTGCTCGTGAAGCTGGTTTAGACTTTTAACAAGAACATAAGGAGCAAAGATTATGGCAAAAAAACGTGGTAAAGGTAGTCGTACCAAGGAAAAAGAAACGAACTGGCAAGAACGGGTTATTCAAATTCGTCGGGTCAGTAAAGTGGTCAAAGGGGGTAAAAAACTGAGCTTCCGAGCCATTGTTGTGATTGGCAATGAAAAAGGCCAAGTCGGTGTCGGTGTCGGTAAAGCAGGTGATGTGATTGGCGCTGTCCGTAAGGGAGTCGCCGATGGCAAAAAACAACTGATTGAAATTAATCTCACTAAGGCGAACTCTGTCACTCACATTTCCAATGGGGTTGCAGGGGGCGCTAAAGTCTTAATTCGTCCTGCTGCTCCTGGTACTGGGGTAATTGCAGGGGGCGCAGTGCGTACCGTTTTAGAATTGGCAGGGGTGCAAAACGTTCTCGCCAAACAACTCGGTTCCAGTAACCCCTTGAATAATGCTAGAGCCACCATTGATGCTTTAGAAAACCAACGTAGTTTTGCAGAAGTGGCAGAAGAAAGAGGTCTTCCTCTTGAACATCTTTACAGTGAGCATTGACCAGTAGTTCAGGCTTAAGTCCCTGATTTTGGCAGAAGTTTAAAAGTTAACTGTAACCGCCAAATGTAGAAGTAATGGCTCAAAAATTCTGCATTCTTCATTCTTCATTTAAGCAATCACCATGAAATTACACGAATTAGCGCCCAATACAGGGTCAAAAAAACGTCGCCGTCGGGTTGGTAGGGGCATTGCTGCTGGCCAAGGAGCAAGTTGCGGTTTCGGAATGCGAGGACAAAAATCTCGTTCAGGGACAGGAACTAAAGCAGGATTTGAAGGGGGACAAATGCCCCTTTACCGTCGTGTTCCTAAGTTAAAACACTTCACCCTGATCAATCAAAAACATTACACCATCATTAATGTTGGTCAACTATCCGAATTAGCAGCCAACACAGAAGTCACCCTAGAAAGTTTGATGGAAGCAGGCATTATTACCAGCAATGATGGTCCTTTGAAAGTTCTAGGCGATGGGGAATTAAATGTGGCTTTAACCGTCAAAGCGGCTGCCTTTACTGCTTCTGCCAAAGAGAAAATTACCCAAGCAGGGGGAACAGCAAGCAGTGACTCAGAAAGCAGTGAGCAGTAACCAGTGACCAGTTACCAGTTACTATAGGTGAATGGTGAAATCGTAAGTAGGATCACTATCAACTATTAACTATCAACTATTAACTATTAACGCCTATGGTTGTCAGTCGTGATAAAACTCCCACAGCACAAGAAACCTTCATGCAAATGGCACAAGCGGCCGGTTTGCGAGGCCGAGTGCTTATTACTGTTGGACTATTAATTCTGATTCGTTTTGGTATCTTTATTCCCGTACCAGGCATTGATCGGGTACGATTTGCCAATGATATTCAAAATCTACCTGTTTTTGGCTTTTTAGACATTTTTACAGGGGGCGGTCTTTCGACCCTTGGTATTTTTGCACTAGGAATTTTACCCTTTATCAACGCCTCTATTATTCTACAGCTACTAACGGCTGCGATTCCTCAATTAGAGGACTTACAAAAGAATGAAGGGGAAGCGGGACGGCGTAAAATATCCCAATATACTCGCTATGTTGCGTTAGCTTGGGCAATTTTACAAAGTTCTATCTTAACAATTGGCTTTCTTAAACCCTACGCCCTCAACCCTGGTACTTTCTTCGTCATTGAAACCGTATTAGCGATTACGGCAGGTTCAATGTTCGTTATGTGGATATCGGAACTGATCACGGAAAGAGGGATTGGTAATGGTGCTTCTTTATTGATTTTTGTCAATATTGTCGCTACTTTACCCCGTACTTTGGGCAATACCATCGATTATGCCCAAACAGGTGGCCGTCAAGCGATCGCACAAGTAGTCATCCTCTTACTTGTCTTCCTTGTAATGATTGTAGGAATCGTCTTTGTTCAAGAAGGAACACGACGTATCCCCATCGTTTCTGCCCGTCGTCAGGTGGGTAAACGGCTTTATCGGGAAAGAACCAGTTATTTACCCCTGAGACTCAATCAAGGTGGGGTAATGCCCA
>JBFRWQ010000633.1:0-5312 GCA_051439665.1 Microcystaceae cyanobacterium
GGTTGCTAGGCTTCTGTGACCTGAAAAACCACGGCTTCTGTATATATGAGGGTTGAACCTGTGGGTAATTCCTCATTATCTCTGGCCAGTCCCCGATCTCCATCACTAAATAGACCTTTAGGAATATAGGGAACTAATTGCAAACTGCCGATAAAGAAAGCGAGCGCTACAATTAGGGTCACAATGCGATGACGAAGTGACCATTTTAATAAACTGCGATAGGGGGTAAAGCGTTTCGGTTTCAGGGAATTTCCTGCTTGGGTTTCTCCTCTTTTATCCTTGAGCAAGTGAGCGCTTAACATGGGTGTCATAGTAGTCGCCACTAGGGTGGAAAACATGGTGGAAACCGCCACTGTCACCCCAAATGGTTGGAAAAACTGCCCTGGAATGCCCCCCATAAAGGCAACGGGCAGGAAAACCGCCACAATCGTCGCTGTCGTAGCCACTACTGCTAACCCAATTTCTACCGCCCCATCCCAAGCTGCTTGACGAGGCGTTTTACCCATTAGTCGATGCTTATCGATATTTTCAATCATACAGATCGCATCATCAACTAAGTTACCAATGGCCAGCGCTAAGGCCAGTAATGTCATCCCATTGAGGGTATAGTCCAGCGCTCTCATCACTCCAAAGGTAGAAATAATGGATAAGGGTAAAGCAACACTGGTAATTAGGGTAGCCCGCCAATCTCGTAGAAAGATCCCCACAACTACCACGGTTAACAAGCATCCTGCAATTAGGGCATCAATTGTTCCTTCATAAGTATTGCGAATATAGTCAGCAAGGGTAAAAATCAGTTTAAATTGGATATCTTCGGGTAATTCTTTCTCTAATTGGGCAACAACTTCCCTCACCTGTTCTTCTACCACGGCTACTGTACTGCCTGTACTGCGAAGTACGGAAAAGCCAACCACTGGTTTGCCATCTAGATAAGCTGACTGTCTGGGATCTGCGTGATCATCTTTAACCGTTCCTAAGTTAGAGAGGGGAATAGTATCCCCATTATTAAGAGCAATGGGGTAATTTCGCAGGGATTTAACCGTTGCTGCACTGCCTAATGTGCGAACATTTTGTTCACCATTGCCTAATTCTGCCCGTCCCCCTGGTAAATTAATATTAAAACTGCGAATTTGTTGATTGACCTGGTTGGCAGTGATTCCATAAGCTAGTAGGCGACTGGGATCTAAATCAACCCTAATTTCCCGATCTACTCCTCCTAAGCGGTTAACTTGGGCGACTCCTTCAATACTAAGTAAGGTACGGCTGATTTTGCGATCGACTAAATCACTGAGATATTCGACGCTACGCTGGTCAGAAGACACCGCATAAGTCACAAATGCGCCCCCTGCGAATTCTAACCTTTTAATAATGGGATCATTGATATCTTGGGGTAAATCTTGGCGGATTTGGGCGATCGCATTGCGCACATCATTAGTGGCCTGATTTGTATCTGTTCCTAGTACAAAATTAATGGTTGTGGTAGATGTTCCGTCGGTGACATTAGAGCTAATCTGGTCAATATCCCCTAAACCTGCTACTGCGTCCTCAACTTTTTTGGTGACTTGGGTTTCTAATTCTGTTGGACCTGCTCCTTGTTGCGTTACCGTCACCATGACCGCAGGAACATCAATATTTGGGTTGTTATCAATGCCTAAGTTTAAAAAAGACATAATTCCCACTGCCCCTAAGATAATGAAGGTGACAAGGACAGCGATCGGATTTTTAATAGACCATGTGGATAGATGAAAAGACATATTTATACAGGCAAAAGGTAAATGGCAAAAAGCAAAAGCCGAGACATCAATAGGTAAGATTAATAATTACTTCGATTAAAGGTAAAACCTCACCTTTAGAATAACATAAATTCATATTTCTCAGAATAATAATCTGAGATTTCCATCCTCAGCATCAACAACGGACATTCATACTAGACAAAATAATTTTAAGGGTTTAAAATAGGCTTATCAAATAATTTATCAAGATAATGCTCAGTCTAGGTGATTTTTATCCGTTGTCAGACTTTCAGAAAGGTGCTAGTGCTTTGATTGCTAAATTAAAAGAAACCAAAGCGCCGATTGTTCTAACTGTTAATGATCAAGCCTCCGTTGTTGTTCAAGATGCTGAAAGCTATCAAAGACTTCTTGAACGTCTTGATTTACTTGAATCTGTGGCAGGAATACGAAAAAGTGTGGAGGAATTTGAGCAAGGTGAGGGCATACCTTTGTCAGAAGCCTTTCAGCAGCTAAAGGAAAAATATGACTTACCAGATTGAAATATCACCGACAGCAATAACTGATATTGAAACTATTTTTCTTTGGCTAAAAGAAGATTCTCCTGAACAAGCCTATCGTTGGGTAAGAGGATGTTATGAAATCATGTTGACCCTAGAAAATTTTCCGAAGCGTTGTTCATTAGCACCTGAAAGTGAATACATGGAAATTGAAGTGCGCCAACTTCTTTATAACAAGCAATTTTTGATTTTATACACAGTCAATGAAGCAGTAGAACAACGAGATGGAGTGGTTAGAATTCATCGTATTCGTCGTGGTTCTCAACAGAGGCTCAAGAACATAGATCAACTGCTAGGTAATGAATAAGAAACCTAAAAGTTGATCATTAATTTCACTGCTCACTAATCACGCTCTATGCGATCGCCGTTATTGAGATAAGCAGCCCCTTTAACCACGACTTGATCGTTAGATTTTAACCCTTCTAAAATCTCGATTCGCCCTTGAGACAGCATTTCTCCTAACACCACATCCGTTGCTTTAACTGTGTCATCAGGTTGAATAACATACACCTGTCCATCCCCATCTGGTTTAGGTAATACTGCTTTGAGGGGAACAGTTAAACTGGTTTTGTTATCAGTAACAATTGCCCCTCGTAGAAACATTCCTGGTTTCAGGTTTGTCTGACTGGGTAAGTCAACTTTAACAATACCTTGTCGGGACATTTCATCAATTCTTGGCTCAATTTCTCGAACCTTACCCCTTAATACCATATTTTGATCAGCATCAGAAGTAATAATAACACTTTGCCCCGGACGAATCGTAATTAATTGGGTTTCAGGCACTTTTAAGCGCAATTCTAAACGGCCATTTTCGATGATTGTGAAGAGCTTTTGTGAAGGAGAGGTCACATTCCCCACTCGTGCATCCCTTTGAGAGATTTTGCCGTTGACAGGACTCAAAACTTTGGTATCTTGTACTTCTGATAAAGTCATTTGATACTGGGCTTTGGTATTAGCCACTTGAGCCACTGCTTGAGCAATTACCTCTGGCCTCACACCATTTTGCAATTTCTCTAAATCTTGCTTGGCTTGCCTTAATTTTGCTTCTGCTTGGCTGACAAGCGCTTGTTTCGTTGTTTCGTTGGTTTTAATTTCATCAAAGAGATTTAATTCAATTGCTCCTTCTTCCTTTAAAATCTCATTGCGTTTAACTTGAATCTTGGCATATTCCCAATCTGCCTTTCTTTGATCTAATTCTGCTTCAATGGCTTGAATATTTGCCTTAGCCTGCTCTATATCTTCTATGCGGCTACCTGCTCTTAACTCAGCCAATCTCGCCTCTGCTTCAGCGATTCTGGCCCTTGCTTGAGATAATCTAGCCTGTTGCATGGCATCATCTAACAGGACTAATAATTGCCCTGCTTGTACATTATCTCCTTCATCCACTAAAACCTGACGAATTTGTAGATTATTGGCTTGGGAATAGAGATTAATGGGTTCAAAGGCAGCAATACTACCTGTTGCTTTTAAAGTTTGTTCTACCTTACCCAAGGTAACAGGCGCTACTGTAACAGATTTAGCAGGAGCAACAGGCGCTTGCTCTGTGGGAGAGGCTACGGGTTTGGGGGGAGCGCTAGATTGGGAGCGAGGAGTCATAAACTGAGTCAGGCCAATGGCTAATAAAACACCTGTACCTAATCCAATTAGGAGACTCTTGCCCTGTGTTTGCCAAAAATTGGGGGGCTTAACGGGAGACAGATCATCATCGAAGCTATCAATGGAATAGTCAATGACTTCTTGATCAGACTTCTCTGCCCCCAATTGAGGAGTTTGGCTGTCTGTGTCCATACTTAAGGATGCTTCTGCGTCTTGTTGACTGAAGGTTTTTCTAATCACTGTCAGTTCTCTACAGTAGGTTTAAACAATTCTTTCGTATTGTTAAGTTTTGTTTACTTTTATCTACTATAGCGAATAAAGACATAGGATGGAAGACTTTCTACACTTCTTGGTTTTCCGTTTCTGGGGGTAAGGTTTCCCCAATTTGGTTGAGGAGATGAATCATGCGATCGCCTCTTTCCAAAGAAGTATCCTCAATAAAGGTAATTTCTGGGGTTCGTCTTAGGTTAATACGATGACCTAACTCCCGTCGGACAAAGCCCGCAGAAGATTTTAACCCCTCCATTGTTTCGATTTTTGCGTCGGCTGTGCCGTAAATACTGACAAAGATTCTTGCGTGTTGCAAGTCTCCTGATACGTCAACCTCTGTGATACTAACCATTCCTGCGCCTACTCGATCATCCTTAATCTCGCTGAGAAGCATCTGACTAACTTCTCGTTTGATTAGGGAAGAGACACGGGACACTCGGCGACTATTTGCCATAATTTTGCCCCCTTAAGTTTAACTCAACACTTATAATCATCAAAAAAATGGGTTTGAAACCCCGTCGTTCTACGACGGCTTTACTATTATATTAGAGTCTAACACTTCACAGAATAATGTGTTAGAATGTGAGCTATGGAAAAAGCCCAGTCCTATCGATTTTACCCAACCCCCCCTCAAGAGTCGCTCTTGCGACGAACATTGGGTTGCGTAAGATTGGTTTACAATAAGGCTCTCCATCAAAGAACTCAAGGGTGGTACGAACGACAAGAAAAAATTGGATACGCTCAAACCTCCTCAATGTTAACCTCTTGGAAAAAACTTGAAGATTTAGACTTTTTAAATGAGGTAAGTTGTGTTCCTTTACAACAAAGTTTAAGACATTTACAAACAGCCTTTGCTAACTTTTTTGCGGGTCGTACCAAGTATCCTAACTTTAAGAAAAAACATCAGGGAGGCAGTGCGGAATTTACCAAATCTGCTTTTAAATATAGAAAGGGTCAGATTTATTTAGCTAAAAGTAAAGAACCATTAGATATTAGATGGTCAAGACAGATACCAGACGGATGTGAACCAAGTAGGGTAACAGTTAGACTCCATCCATCTGGACGTTGGCACATTTCTCTTAGATTTGACGACCCAACCATTAAACCTTTACCTGTTACTGACAAGGCGATAGGAATTGACTTAGGAATTAGTAGC
>JBFRWQ010000634.1:0-3420 GCA_051439665.1 Microcystaceae cyanobacterium
TTATTTTGCCCGAATAATATTTATATTCAGGGCCAAAACATCATCTGAAATTGCCTGCATCATAATTATTGCAAAAAGAAAGTAAAGAGACAAGCTCTGCTTCCGATTTTCTCAACAATTTCAAAGGACTTCAAGAAGCCTCATATAATTTTACAGAAAAATAACAAATTCTGCTGGAGAAGCATAAATGGATCATTTTTATACGCAAAATATTCTATCATACAGATTTTTTTCATCTAATCACGCTTAATACAGATTTTCTTAAGATTTTATCCCCCTAATACCCTGCTTATGGATGTTATGCGGAAATTTTCCGTATAATTCCCTTACAGCGCGTTTTATTAAAATGGTGCTTTCCCAAAATTTATCGGTGGGATAGCAGGAGTTGAAGTGGGGAACGCACCCTACAAGATCAGCGATCGCACTTTCATTTTATGTCTGCGTCTTGAAAGATGACTTGATTACGCCCATTGGCTTTAGCGTGATAGAGTCGTTGGTCTGCATTATGTAACAGATATTCCAGTTTCTGAGCGAACATCTCACTTTCCACCGCACCAATACTCACCGTTACTGAAATAACCCGATCGTCGGATAAGACAATCTCAAGATATTGAATATGCTGGCGAATTTTTTCAAGGAGAATGACCCCATCCGATAACACTGTGTTCGGTAATAAGAGTGCAAATTCTTCGCCACCAATCCGACCCCAAATATCGTTTTCACGAATAAGCACTGCAATTCCTTGGGCAAATTCTTGCAGCACTTTGTCACCCGCTAAATGTCCATAGGTATCATTAATCGCCTTGAATTTATCAATGTCTAAAATAGCTAATGTAAAGGGATGTTTATAACGTTTAAAGCGTTGGAATTCTGCATTGGCTTGGCGATAAAACTCTTTGCGGTTATCGATTCCAGTCAAATCGTCACAGGTTGCCATTTGATGTAGCATTTGAGTTCGATCCGCCACCCGTTGCTCAAGCTGTTGATTAAGCATCAATAAATGTTGGCTTAATTTGCGTCGTTGCATAAACAAAATAGTAATGACTACAATTAAAATTGTCCCAATAATAATTACGGTGAGAGCCAGAATGGTTTCTTGTAAATAGACCTCCCAAACAAACGGCTTGCGATACCTGATTTCAGCCTCTGCTGGTACTAACGATTGTGGAATATTCCATCTTTTGAGCGATCGCCAGTCCAAGACCATACCCGCAGCTTTATACTCTAAACGAATGCTGTCTCCTAACCGACGCTGACTGATCAGATCAAATATCGCCTGGATAGCTACCTCTCCAGTTTCTGCGGCTTTTTGGACATAGCCACCAACAGCCCCATTACCAATCAGCGGATCATAGAAAACATAAATGGGGACAGATGCTGAATTTACTAATCTTTCTAAAACATCAATTGGCCGTAAACTTTGGCCAGACCGATCCCTGAAAACGACGGTAAAAAGCACCAAACTTCTCTCGGGTAAGAGGCTAACTTCTCGCTCTATTTCATCAATGGTAAAGTCTGTTTTGACCATAACTTCAACGTCAGGCTTGTGAACTCGAATCGCCTGGTAAGCGGCTTTTAGCATATCTTCTAGCTGCGGGCTACTATCACCAACCAACAGTATCCGTTCGACATCAGGATTTTGTTGTAGAGCCAATAGAACTGTTTTGTCAATAACTGGAGCAAGGTTAATAATAGCGTAGGCAGAAAAAGTTATGGAATTGATGGGTTTACCAGCATAGAACACATAGGGAATATCGCCAAAAATCTTGTCCCCCTTTTCAAGGATGAACTCGACCGCTTCAATTGCATCAACAATTACTCCGTCTAAATGCAACTGGCTATATTTTTGATGTAGGAATTTAGCCATTACCTCATCAGAGTGTGGCCTGCCCAGGCGAGAGTAGTCTAAATGTTCAACAAAAAGATTACCCTTACCATTTGTCTGCTCCTTTAAGGCTTCTTCGACACCACGAAACAATTTTTTTGACCAGGGGAGATGTTCTGCCCAGGATGATAAGAGCAAGACATTCTGAATTTCTGGTTTATGCTCTATTGCCCCCAGTGAATTTGAGGGATTTGAGTCCGTAGTCGTGGGGATGTTTAATCCCAGTTGTATATTGGTGTTGAGAAAAATCAACAACCCCAATACACTTAAAGCACATAAAGAGAATAGGCTTCTCGTCCTAAACATATCCTGAACAGTCCCGAATCGCTTAAACCTCCAACCTATAGTAGAGCAGTCGAAGCAAAGATTAGGACATTTCTAAATCCTGTTTGCGCAGCATGACAAACGGAAAATCCTGATGCCTTTTACTATTCCCTATTCCCTATTCCCTATTCCTTAGCGCGTAGCGCTATATCAGAAAAATAACTTTTGACTTCTGAGTTTCTACTGAGTTTCTACTTCTGACTTCGAGTTGGGCATAAATCCCTGTTACAAAAACAACTTCAGTAGGGGTGATACGCGAATCACCCCTACTGAATTCTGACTTCTGACTTCGTTAAAATGGGCGGTACTGGATTTGAACCAGTGGCATCCTGCTTGTAAGGCAGGCGCTCTACCGCTGAGCTAACCGCCCAACTTTTATTAATATAACACATATTCTTAAATATGCAAGTAAAAAAATTTTCTTTTATCTGCTAAGTTTGATAAATATAAGTTATATATCTTTTGGCCTACATTAAATCTCCTATGCCTAGTGGTAGTACCCATGACCGGATAACCTTGTGGAGCTTGCCCATCGTCACAGGCTTAAGCTTTGGGTTGGTTCGTAGTACCCACTTAACCTTATTTGTGTCTGGGGGTTTTTTATTTAGTGGCCTAATGTTTGGCCCAGACCTGGACATTAATTCTCGACAATTCCAACGTTGGGGTTGGTTTAAGTGGCTTTGGCGGCCCTACCAAACCAGTCTTAACCATCGCTCCTTTTTATCTCATGGACCGATAATAGGTACTGCACTACGGCTACTATACTTGTTAACGTTGTTGTCAGTTTTGGTAGTATTGGGTTTAATTATAGATCAATTACTAAGCTCAGAAGGAAGGACTTTAGGATTTGTTGCAAGTTTGTGGCGATCGCTTTCCGAACATTATCAAGAAGTAATTGCTCTGTTGGTAGGTATAGAACTCGGTGCAATGAGTCATTCCGTAAGTGACTGGAGTAGTTCTGCTTACAAACGTTTTCAAACTAAAGGTTTATCTAGCTTACTCCCTCAAATCAAACTTCAAAGACGACAACGTAAGTCCACTCGTAAATCTAGTTCCTCAAAAGTTGTTGCTTCAGGTAGTCGTAATCGAACTAAAAAGTAAGAGATTGTTTGTAAAGGAAATATAGAACCCCTAAAAGGATCTATAAAATTAGCTGGAGAAATGGGGAGATGGGGAGATGGGGAGATGGGGAGATGGGGAGATGGGGAGAT
>JBFRWQ010000635.1:0-3712 GCA_051439665.1 Microcystaceae cyanobacterium
TTTATCCAGGCATCAAAACTGAGTCAACTAATGTAGAGTTAATCAACTCATCAGGGTTTGAAGCGCTTGCAGTACAGCGCTTACCTTCACAAGCCTGGTGGGATAATTATTATGATCCTCTGAAGGAAAACATTAAGGTATTTAAAAATACCAATGATGAGATCATGCAAGCTGTGATTCATGAAACAGAGGAGGAGATGAAGCTTTTCCAAGACAATCACGAAGCCTACGGATATACATTTTATATTGCAAGGGCAGTCTTTATTACGCCTAATGTGGTTTGATCTGAATTGCAATCAAGATTAAGCGACACGAACAAGCCAAAATCTGGCTGTTATAGTCCACTGCGCCATAAAATCAAGGCATCTTCCCCTGTTTGTTTGTAATAACCCTTACGAGTTCCTGCTACTTTAAACCCAAATTTTTTATACAAAGATAATGCCACATCATTCGAGGCTCGCACTTCAAGGGTAGCTCTTTCTAATTTACGCTTAACGGCTGCTTCTAAAAGAGAGTTTAATAAGAATTTACCCAATCCTTGACCTTGAGAATCAGGATGCACCATTAAAACCGTAATATGAGCTTCCTCTAAAATTGCCCAAAAACAACCAAAGCCAATTAAGATTTCTTGCTGATCAAATAAGCCTAATAATTCACTATTCGGACTACTTAATTCTCGTTGATAGCCTTCCTTTGTCCAGAGTCCACCTAGACAGAGTTGATCCAATTGAACCAAAGCATCTAGGTGTTTTTCTTCAATCGATTTAAGACACCATTTCTTGTCTAACTCTGACATCAGGTTTCTCATCCTTTCTTGAACAACAACTAAACAGCTAAAAAGCGCTGAATCACATCTTTGCTTAACTCACTGGTTGCCCCAGATGCCACAATTCCCCCCTTTTGCATAGCATAATATTTATCAGCTTGCCTAACAAAGTGTAGATGTTGTTCAACTAATAAAACTGAAATTCCTGTGGCTTGAATAATACGACGAACTGCTGCTTCAATTTCTAGAATAATTGAGGGTTGAATTCCTTCTGTTGGTTCATCTAATAATAATAGTTTGGGTTGCCCCATCAGCGCTCTAGCAATGGCTAATTGCTGTTGTTGTCCCCCACTTAAATCCCCACCCATACGGGATAACATGGTTTTTAAAACAGGAAATAAATCAAATATTTCCTCTGGAATATTGCCTTTTCCTTTACGTCCTTGTGGGGTGGCTTCTAACCCTAATAATAAGTTCTCTTCAACGGTTAAGCGGGGGATAATTTCTCTTCCCTGGGGTACATAACCGATCCCTTTTTTAACCCGTTTATTGGTAGCAATTGGATTCAGTAATTCACCTTGATAAGTGATCATTCCTGAACGGGGTTGTAACAATCCCATAATTGTTTTTAATAAGGTTGTTTTTCCCACACCATTGCGGCCAATTAAGCAAACCATTTGTCCGGCCAAGACATTCAAATCCACATCCCGAAGGATATGACTTTCTCCGTAATAGACATTCAAACTAGAAACTTGTAGTGTTTGGTTCATTATTTTCTCAAGTGCGGAGCAGGGAGTTTGGGGAGAATAAATATTGATCCCATCTTTCCTCATTAACTATACACTGTTAACTACGAGCTATAATTTTTCACCTGAGTATAGCATGAAATCTATCAATTTGATATTCAACTCGAAAATTTTCTTGTAAAGCGTAATGAAGGGGATGAGTCAGTGGCTATAGCTAAACGCAGCTATGGTTTGATTGTCCCAACCTAAATGCGTAGAGCTATATGTTGACAAGTTTCATTCAGAACTGATCTACTTTACCACTACGTGATGTATTCAAAAATCTCGTTAATATCTCCTAGATTAAGCTACACTAATAGGCTAAATTACTGATTAATGAACTCATTATATGAAGCGCTATTTTTTCCCTCTAACGGTTTTAGGTTTTCTTTGCGCCCTGCTTTGGACAGGAATCGCCAACGCTACCCATCCTAACCTATCCTACCCTCAACAAATGTGGCAATTACATCAAAGCGATCGCCCCATTCCTTCTCCCCTTGTTTCCCAAGCTCCCAGACAAGCTGTAACGGGTAGGAAAGTTACTTATGGAAATATAGCTGATCAACCTCTTATGGGCTATTTATCCCATCCTAGTGGCGCTGAAGATAATTTACCTGCTGTGATCGTTATTCATGAATGGTGGGGACTGAATGAGAATATTACCAAAATGACGGATAAATTGGCAGGAGAGGGTTATACAGCCTTAGCTGTGGATTTATATGGTGGTAAAATAGCTGATAATCCCAAACAAGCCAGAGCATTAGTCACGGAGGCGTTGAAAAATCCAAGATTATTACAAGAAAACTTAAAGCAAGCTTATCTTTACCTAGAAAAAGGGGAAAAAGCGCCTAAAATTGGCACAATTGGCTGGTGTTTTGGGGGAACATGGTCACTTAATACAGCTTTACTGTTACCCCAACAAATTGATGCCACAGTGATATATTATGGTGGAGGAATTACCACTGATGCGGAGAAATTAAAGACCTTAGAAATGCCGATTTTGGGTATATTTGGTGAATTAGATCAAAATCCACCCCCTGAAACAGTTAAACAGTTTGAAACCACCCTTAATGACTTAGGAAAATCGGCTGATATACACATTTATCCTGATGCGGATCATGCCTTTGCTAATCCGTCAGGTAATCGTTATAATCAAGCGGCCGCCAAAGATGCTTGGCAGAAAACAACCGCTTTTCTCGCTAAATACTTAAAATGATACAGGTGTTGTTGGGCTTGAGCCACCCATGATCCCAAGACAAGTGTAGCTAAATGAAGAATGAAGAATGAAGAATAATCTTCCGTACTATGAAAGGGATTGAGCGCTTTTTTGATTGTTAAACACCGATCAGGCGTAGAGCTATAGTTGGTAGGTTAGGCAAATGGAATCTATCTATTTGATGATCAGCCGCAAAATTTTTTTCTTTTCCCTAAAGTTGAGATTAAATCTAACTCCTTAGTAGTACAAAAAACTTTTTATCGTTTCATCTTAATTTCATGTTGTTCTGTCATCCTGACAAAATGAACGAAGTGATTTAGTGATTTTCTCTCTGCTTTTGATCATTAAGAAAGTTTTAGGATTAGGTGTTTTCGCCCTTGTTCCTTTCAGTATGCCTGGTATGCGAGGAGATGTGGTGTCAGAATCAATGTTTAAACGAAAGTCATGAATAATTTCGTAAAGTTGTGGCAGTTGCGCTTCAGGGATATTTTCAATTTCTTCGAGAATTTTTGACTTAAACATTGCAATTGAGATTGATAGGGAAATCATTGAGTTTCATTATAAGCCTGAATTGAGCAATCTGTAATATCCCCTCAAAATCCCAACGAAACAATGATAAGTAATGCTAATCAATCATTTTCTTGACAAAAAAAGCGGGGGGGGTAGAATTTCTCACGTTTACTTAATTATTTTAGAGGAGTGTTATGCTTAACAAATTTTCCTTATCAACCGTCCTTGCCGTCGCTACCCTCAGTATGGGTGCAATGGCGCAATCAGCACAGGCTGCAACCTTTAATTTCTCTTTCAGTAATGAAGATGGTTCGGTTCCGGGGACAGTCGAAGGAACAATTGAATTACCCGATGGGGATGGAACATTTGCTGCTAGTTCCATTTTTGTCAACTCTGCTCCTGCTGCATTGGGATATACTCTCCCTTTTGATATCC
>JBFRWQ010000636.1:0-14709 GCA_051439665.1 Microcystaceae cyanobacterium
CCCAATTCCATAAACGCCTTCTAAATTAGCCACCGATGCTTGAGATAATTCTTCAACAGAAGAAAAATTTTCCGTTAATAATTTAGCAGTTACATTACCGACAAAACGAAATCCTAATCCATATAATACCCTTGACCAGGGTTGTTGTTTACTTTCATTAATCGCTTTAACTAAATTATTAGCCGATTTCTCTCCCATTCGTTCTAATTGGGCAATTCGTTCTGGTTTTAAAGTATATAAATCAGCCAGAGAATGAACCAAATTATTATCTAACAATAAGATCACAATCTTTTCCCCTAACCCTTGAATATCCAGTGCGTCACGGGATGCCCAATGAATCAAACTTCCCCTTAAAATAGCAGGACAAGATAAATTGACGCATCGTGTCACTGCTTCCCCTTTAGGACGAACAAGAGGTGAGCTACATTCGGGACAGTTAACGGGCATTTGATAGCTAACAGTATCATTAGGGCGTAAATCTTTTAAAACGCTGACAACTTCAGGTATAATTTCCCCTGCTTTGCGAATAATGACCGTATCTCCCACTCTAATATCTAATTCTGTAATGCGATCGCTATTATGGAGCGTTGCTCGTTGTACGGTTGTCCCTGCTAATTGGACTGGATTCATAACCGCCATCGGAGTCACTGCTCCTGTGCGCCCCACATTAACGATAATATCTTTAACTATAGTAGGAACTTCTTCGGCGGGATATTTTAAAGCGATCGCCCAACGAGGAAACTTTTGGGTAAATCCCAGTTGTTGCTGCAAGTCATAGGAATTTAACTTAACAACCACTCCATCTGTCAAATAGGGTAATTTCTTTCTTTCTGTCTCCCAATAATCAAAATAATCTTGGACTTCTGATAAAGATTGACACAATTTACGGTTAGGATTGACTAAGAAGCCAATTTCATGTAAATAGTCTAAAGATTCCCCTTGAGTTTGTGGATTTTTTGCTGCTTCTAATGGATTAACAACCTGTAAGGTATAAGCAAAAAACTGTAAGCGCCGTTGACTGACAATCTGAGGATCTAATTGGCGTAATGTTCCTGCGGCTGCATTTCTAGGGTTAGCAAATAAAGCTTCTCCTTTTTTCTCCCGTTCTTGATTAATTCTTTCAAATTCCGTCAAGGGTAAGAAGGCTTCCCCACGCACTTCAATTAAAGGAGGGGGATTATCTAAGGTTAATTTTAGGGGAATTGAGCGAATAGTTTTAATATTTTGGGTAATATTTTCTCCTGTCGTCCCATCTCCTCTGGTTGCACCCCGAATTAACAGCCCATTTCCGTAGGTTAAAGCGATCGCTGATCCATCGATCTTTAATTCACAGACATATTCAACGTCTTCTACAGACTCTACTTGCCTTTGCCAGCGCTCTTGCCACTTTTTGACTTCTGTGGGGTTAAATGCGTTTTCAAGACTGTAAAGCGCAATATTATGACGTATAGAGGTGAATTCAGTGGCAGGTGTATCTCCTACTCGTTGGGTTGGGCTATCAGGGGTAATTAACTGAGGATATTGGCGCTCTAAGTCTTCTAATTCTCGATACAGTTGATCATAAACAGAATCCTCCATAATGGGCTGATCGAGGACATAATAAGCATAACTGGCAGCTTGTAACTGTTCACGCAGTTGTCGAAAACGCTGAGTTGGAGAAGTCATTTTAGTTATCAGTGAGCAGTTATCAGTGATCATACCAAATCCAGTTTAGATACCCCAGTGATTATTGACGGTAGGTTATTTTTTAATTTTTAATGCTTAATTTTTAATTGGAGCGAAGCAACTAACATCTGACAAACTACGAGCGCCGACCATAATAGGTATAGTAATCATAATAACTGCCTAAACCGCCTCGTTGAACTGCGTTGGCCACAAAGCCCAAGATAGGAACATTAGCCATTTTCAGGTCATCAAGGGTGTGTTTGACCGTAGAGCGATCAGTTTTACTAACTCTGACCACCATAACAATACCATTGGTTAGTGAGCCCAAAATTCGAGCATCAGCAAAACTGGCCATGGGTGGGGTGTCATAAATCACAATATCAAACGTATTTTGTTGACGAAGTTGGTCCATCACCTCTTGCATCCGGCCAGAAGCTAATAAACGGGTGGGATCTGGTGGTATATCACCGGCTGTTAAAGCCCATAGATTTTCCCATTGAGGGATCGGTTGTATTGCTTCTTCTAAGTTTAATCCCGTCGCTAACACATTGCTTAATCCCTGCTCATTTTCAATGTTAAGATAATTATGGACTTGAGGACGGCGTAAGTCTGCATCCACAAGCAGTACTCTTTGTCCCATTGCTGCTGCTGCTTGGGCTAGGTGAGAAGCAACAGTAGATTTACCATCTCCTGGCGATGAAGAACTAACAACAAAAGACTTTAGCCCACTTTCTGATCCTAATAACCAAATATTAGTATTCAAAGAGCGAAATGCTTCCAAAAAGCTGGAAACTCGATAACTTGCTTCCTGTGAGAATTGAGGTCGAGTATCTAAAGCTGACGAATCCGATGACCCCAGTTGATAGTTACCAATTTGTAAGCGGGGCATACTTTGTGCTAACGTTTTTTCTACTGATTGGAGTTCTTTTTGTGAAGGAATTGCCCCAAGCAGTGGTAAGGCCATTTGTTCTTTTACATCATCCAGTGAGTGGAATACGGGATCAAGACGTTCAGCGAGAAAAGCTGCAGCAACGCCCAGTCCCAAACCTGCGATTAACCCAAGTGCAATGTTACGAGTGGGATTAGGCTCAACAGGGTTCTCGCCTACAATCGGCTGAGAGATTAATTGCCAAGGAATATTTTGCTGTGCGCCGTCAATTTGGAGTTTTTGTTGAGCTTCGAGGAGTCTATCTAAACTTTCTGTAGCAATCCGAAGTTCCCGTTGCAGTTCAGTATAGCGCCGAGATAGAGCAGGCATTTGCAATAACTGTTGTTTGATTTTCTCAATCTCTTCTCTGAGAGATTGGTAGCGTAGTTGATAGGTTTTGAGTTGATTGGCGGTCTCTACATATTGCTGATTAAGGCTTTGGCGCAGTTGACTTGGAGAAGTTAGGGCGGGAGACTCACTGACTTGGCGATCAAAGCGATCTCCCAGGGCATTTTGAGCTTCTGCTTCTACCAGAGGTAATAAACGATCTCTCTTCTCTTTCAGGGTTTGAATAATGGGATTTTGGTCAGAAAAACGGGTAGATTCCTCTGCTAGTTCCAATTCAACTTTTTGTAGTTCGTTGAGTAGGGCTTGATAACGGGGAGCTTCACTTAAATAGGTAGAAGAAATGGCATTATCAACAGTTAAGCCAATCTGTTCTTGTAAAGCCCCATAAAGAGATTGGGTTTCATTCAACTTGACTTGAGTATCAAAATATTCATTTTCTAGAGCATAGAGTTGTTGGGTTAGTTCTTGTGCCTTTTGTGTAGGATCAACTAGGTTATATTTTTGGCGAAATAATTGTAGTTGAGATTGATGTTGATCCACTGCCGCCTGTAATTGAGGTAATTGATTGGCTACAAAATCAATTCCTTGATTAATTTCTATTTTTCTCTCGTCTAAGCTATATTTCAAATAAGCTTTTGCTAAATTGTTGATCACAAATTGGATTTTTTCTGGATCTTCGTCTCGATAGGTAATACTCAAAATCTTTGTCTCTTTGAGTTGACCAATCTGTAGAGGAGCATTGCTACCCCCCCCCACTAACTTTTTATATTCAATTTCAGGATATTTCTTGACTAACTGGTTAACAATCGGCTGAAGAATACTATCACTCTTGAGCACTTCAATTTGAGTATCGTAATCGATTTGCCCCGTACTCAAACTGTCTAAAACTGACGTTTCTGATTGTTTGACCGAAATTGGTTCTCCAACTAATAGTTTAAATCTTCCTTGATAGATGGGGGTTGTTTGCAGTGTCCAGGTGGCAGCCGCCGCCGTCACTCCCATAGCAATTAGTCCCACCAATAGTAGGCGATGTTTGACAATCGACCAAGCCTGACTCAGAGAGATTTCTTCATCTTCGGTTTTCATGTCTGTCAAGACAACAGGTGAGGCGTAGGGTGTGATCTCCTTATCTCTTGCTCTGACAGATAGATTAGCGTAGGTCTGGTCTTCCATTTTTGTCTCTCCTCGCAAGTAGGGTTGATACGATATTAGTGTGGGTGTATTTGGCCACTCCATCTAAAATATATTTCAATTTAACATATCGGATGCCCAAGAAATTTAATTATTATCAAAGACACCAAAAATATCTAGGATGCCTAGAACCCCTGTCAGTGCACCGAGAGGACTCAATACTGTTCTTAAAGTGTCTGTGGTTGCGGTTAAAGCATTACGATTGACAATGACTACATCATTATTGCGCAAAGCAGGGTTATTCTCTGAGGTAAGTCCCTCGGCGAAATCGACGGGAATATCTTTTTTAATGACTGTACCGTTTTCATTAAGACGAATAACTTCAACAACTCCTTGTTTCGCACGCCGTTTGTCAAATCCTCCTGCAGCTAAAATTGCTTGATTTAAGGGAGTATTGGGTTGCAATTCTTGAGCCCCTGGTCTTACCACTTCTCCCACTACATTGATTCTAATGGTGTCGGGGGCAAAACTAGCGATCGCTAAAGTCTCTGATTCATCAGCAGGTAGGCTTTCTGCTTGGGGAATCATGATCATATCTCCATCCTGTAGGGTCAAGTTTTGATCAAGGTTTCCTGTCGTGAGCAAGTCCCATAAGTCAACCACAAAAACCTGCGCTTCTCCTGAACGAGGAACACGGCGTAATTCAACTTCCCGAATATTAGCGAGTTGCTTAATTCCCCCTGCTTGTCTAATGGCATCCGTTAAACGAGGTAGTCTTTGTCTGGTTGCATCTTGAACATTGGTTCGATTAGGAGAAAATTTGTAAGATCCTGGACGATAAACTTCTCCCACAACTGCCACGTTAATTTCTTGATCCGATCTAATTCCAAAATTGGCATCTGTTAATTCCCTAACGTCTGCTGGACTAGGATTGGTCGAAGTGGGAATAATAACAGAATCTCGGTCTCTGAGCGTTAGATTTTGACTAGAATTACCAGATTTAAGGATTTCACCAAGGTTAATCTCTGTTAATTTCTGATTATCTCCTAAGAAACGCCTTAACGTAATGGTTTTAATGTCAGCAGTTGCAGTTAGGCCACCAGCTAACTGAATCAAGTCTGTAATCGTGGGATACTTTCCATTGCTAAAAGGTAGGGAATAAACCCCTGGACTGTTTACTTCACCTGCTACGGTCACCCGCAAAGGCCGAGGTTCGATTAAACTGGTTGTAACTACTGGTCTCTTAATATAAACAGCGTATTGTTGAGTCAGTAGGGCATTCAATTCATCTAAGGTCATTCCTTCGACTTTAACTGAACCTAATAGGGGAAAACTGGCAGTTCCATCGACTAAAATTAGTAAAGGTCCACTAAACTCTTCGACTTGATAGATATTTACTTGGATGCGATCACCAGCACCCAGTCGATAGATTGTTTCAGTGGTTACAGGCTGCCTATCCGCCATTGGCGTTAACTGCTTGGTCTGTGCCTGAGCAATGAGGGGAAGTATTAGCCAGATACAAAGACTAAACAGGGAAACCCATAGTTTTCGCCCCCGATGAAGACAGATTAGGTTAAGATTAGCCATTTATAAAATTTGAGCTAATTATTGTTGATAATTATCACCAATCAGCTTAACATAAGTAAAAAAATTTAGGATCAAACACCTAAAGGATCAGGGATTAATTATGGGTAAGCGTCAAAAATTTCCTCATTTAGTCGGCTCAAAATGGACAGCGACTCAGACAAATTGGGGATGGCGACACTTCCAAGTAGTTAACCGCAAAAATCGAGGTTCGTGGGTTTTTGCAGAAATGGTCGCTTCGTGTGATCCAACTGTGCGATTTTGGCTAAATGCTAAACAACTCCAAGATCGAGATCTATGGCAACCTGGTTGGCAGTCTTTAGACGAAATGAAGGAAATAGACTGTTTACTAAATTGATGGTAGGATGGGCTATTGTCAACTAAGAAACCAATTATTCTGCCATATTATTTCTGAGAATCTAAAACAATGCCAAAAATAGCGTGGGTATTTCCTGGTCAAGGATCGCAAGCCGTAGGAATGGGAACTGATTTACTGAGTTTTCCTTTTGCTAAGAACAAATTTGAGCAAGCAGAACAAATATTAGGATGGTCAGTGATTGAAGTGTGTCAGGGTGATGAAACCCGACTGTCACAAACGATTTATACACAACCCTGTCTGTATGTGATTGAAGCAATTTTAAGTGATTTACTACAAGAAAAAGGTGATCAACCTGATTTAGTTGCTGGTCATAGTTTGGGAGAATATTCTGCCCTTTATGCTGCGAAAGTCTTTGATTTTGCTACGGGGTTAACCTTGGTTAAACAACGGGCTGAATTGATGAATAATGCGTCAGGGGGGAAAATGGTCGCTCTCATGAAATTTGACCGTAAAAAACTAGAGACAGTGATTGAAGGTGAATCAGAGGTGGTCTTAGCTAATGATAATAGCGAACAACAGGTGGTGATTTCTGGCACGCCGAGTGCAGTGGATCAAGCGATCGCAGAGATTGGTGCCAAGCGCTCTGTTCCCTTGAAGGTTTCTGGTGCATTTCACTCTCCGATGATGGCACGAGCAGCACAACAATTTCAAGGAATTTTATCAAAGATTAACTTTCAACCCGCTCAAGTCGCAGTCCTCTCTAATGTTGATCCAAGTCCAACCAAAGATCCATCGGTCTTAAAAACTCGCTTAGTACAACAAATGACTGGTTCAGTAAGATGGCGAGAAACAATGGCACAATTGAATCAAGAAGGGGTTAGTCAAACTGTTGAAGTCGGACCAGGTAAGGTATTAGCAGGGTTATTAAAACGAGCTTGTCGGGAAATAGAGGTGCGTAATGTGAGTACGGTTAATGATATTTAACCTCAATTTCGGTTAGAGGGTGTTAGGTGTTAAGTTTTGAGGTAAGATGTTTAAGGAAACTCATCGGCTTTCTAATCGTCTCAAATCAAGACCTAATACCTATAGCTCTACGCATTGAGATTAGGACAATAGAAAACAGCAAATCCCTTTGATAATAATGGTTTTCATTCTTATTTCTTTATTCTGCGTTCAGCTATCAATTCTCAAACCTAGTTTGATCAGAAAAAATGAGTTCGACTTTTAGATTTGAACAGAGTCAAAGAGCATTAATTAGAAGTGTTGCCAAGCAGTTACGTCATGTTGGCTACATTTGGACAGCGCTTGCCTTATTTACTATCATTTTCGATGTGATAGATTTAATTAATTATTTAGGGACAGTGAATCCTGTTAATGTATTGGATATTTTTCAACAGCAAATGGAAGATTGGCAATTTTTCGGACTGGTTAGATCATTACTCAAAAATCCTTTTTATGTGGTGATTGGTATTTTTGCTATCAAATCATCTCGCTTTTTTTATAAAATTGCTGATCAAGAAGGAGACGATTTAGAAAACTTAATGGGTGGCTTGATTCATCTTCGCAATTCTCTCTCACTATTATATATATTTGCTCTAATTTTCATGTTTATTCTCTGGGTTCGTATTCTCTTCTTCTAAGATTTGATTATTCCTAACTTGTGCCAATAAAATGCGCTTTTCAGCTTGAGCTATCGCTTGATAAGTCTGTTTAATACTAGCAGGTTCGACGGAAATGGAGTCCAGTCCCCAACGAATTAAATTTTCAATTAAATGGGGTGCATTGACGGGTAGTTGTCCACAAAGAGAACAGCCAATTCCTAATTGTTTAGACTGCTTTATCAGATGTTCTAAGGATTTTAAGAGGGCGGGATGATTAAATAATTGTTGATAGTTTTGATGGGGACTTTCTCGATCAATTCCTAATAAAAATTGAGCCAAATCATTACTGCCGATCGCAATACCTTTAATCCCTAGTTTGACATAATTTTCTAATAAAAACAAAACGGAAGGAACTTCTGCCATAATCCACAATTGAAAGCGATCGCAGCGATCTAATCCGATTTTTTGGATTTGTTGTTGACTCCAACGAATATCTGATTCATGGCGGACAAAAGGCAAAATAAGATTAAGATTATCATAGCCTTGTTGTTGCCAATAATATAAGGCTTGTAATTCCAAATTAAAGAAGGGAGAATTGTCTAAATAGTCTGGTTTGACTCGATAAAAAACAGGTTTGGGCTGAAAAAATTGAGCGAATTGACCGATCATTTCTTTTAATCGTTCCCCGAATATATCCTTTTGAGAGGGTTGCAACCAGTCTTCTAGGGACTTTTCTTGTAATAATTCCAATAACATCAATTCTGAGCGAATTAATCCGATCCCATCTGTGGGTAAATCTGATACTGAGTCTAATAACTCCCGTTGACTCAAATTTACCATCAAACGGGTCGCAAGGGGAATCTTAAGAGCATCTTGATCAAAGGAAATCGGTGAAGAGGTTAAGGAAAAAGAATCTTGATCAGAGGGATGGTAAATTTTACCCTGATTTCCATCAATCACCATTTTATCTCCTGACTTTAAGGCTTTTATACCTTGACTAACACCAACAATGGCAGGTATTCCCAATTCTCTAGCTAAAATTGCGCCATGACTGGTAATACCGCTTTCTTCAAGGATTAATCCTTTCGCTGTTTTTAAACAGGGTAGCCATTGAGAAGGGAGGGTTTGCGCCACTAAAATTGTATTAGCTGGACAATTCAGGGTTTGTTCTGTCATTAAATGAAGTGGGGCGATCGCAATCCCTGGAGAAGCTGCGATTCCGCTTATTTCTGTCGGTGGTGGCTCACTATAAAGGGAAATTTGGGGTAAGCGCTGCTCAATCTCTCCATCAGGTAATAAGCTTAGTTGAGTCAGGTAAATTTTGTTATTTTCTGCTTCAATTTGAGGAATTGTCCATTCGATTTGCTTAGGACCTGGATAAGATTGTAATTGTTCTCCTAATTCGAGAAATTGTTCTAGGATATAGGGCGTTAACACCCAGTCTTCTTGCTCTTCTTGATTGATAATATGATAGTCTAAACAGTCAAAATTAGAAGCAGTAGGATACTGTAAAGAGTAAGCACAGGGTTTCTGTCCCAATTGTTTAAATTTAACTTCTTTTTGTTCAAGATCAAGCTGATAGTAGTCAGGATTTACTTCTCCTTGTAAAAGACTATATCCGAGTCCCCATGTTGCTTGTAGGGTTAAGGTTTTATTGGTCAAGTAACCGATTCCAGAAGCGATCGCATCATAAATTGGTTGAATCAGTAAAGCGACGGGTAATTTTTCTAGTTTAATGCCATTTTTCTCAAAGAAAAATAAACTTTTAGCGCTAAATAAACTTGACCATGCCTTTTTAATCCCTAACTCTAACCCATCTAACTGATTAACCGCTAATTGAGACAATAAAATGCCTGATAAATCCTTCGTTTCGGGAAGGGATAGGGATAAAGAGGGGCGAATAATCAAGGTTGTTGCTTCGATTTGAGCGATCGCACTTTCTAATTGTTCCCGCCATTGAGGAGAAAGGGGGGTTTCTAAAATCGCACGACGACTTTGTTGAGCGACTAATTGGAGGGATTGGGGATTATCTACGTCTAAATGGAGGGATGAACTAGGAAAATCTGCTAATAGGGAATAAGAGCTATTAACCGCTTCTAACATGGAGCGAAATGTCCTAGTGTTAAGCACAAAGCCTGAAAAAACCGGATAGCCTTGTTGCTGAAGTTGACCCAACATCAATGCCTTATCCCCCACAAAAGGACGATGATGGGTTTGTATTTGATCGAGCCAATGCAGTATGGTCACAGGATGCAACCTCTACTTATTTTATGTAACATATACAAGGAGGGTCTAATCAGATTTTAGGAGATTGGCTATAGTTACAGGGTTTTGTCAATTATTTTTCAGGTATCTTAACATTTCTTTGTAAATCTGAAAAGGAATCGTTCAGCAATCAATATGGGAAGATAAAATAGTCATCAAAAGATATGGGAGGATCACACCATTGTCTCAACCCCTACGAGTTGCTATCTTAGGCGCAACCGGCGCAGTCGGTACAGAGTTATTACAACTACTAGAAGACCGTCATTTTCCCCTTAGTCACTTGAAATTATTAGCATCAGAGCGCTCTGCTGGTAAAAAATTGCGCTTTAAAGACGAGGAAATAACTATTGAAGCAGTTAATGAACAAGCATTCCAAGATATTGATCTGGTTTTAGCCTCAGCCGGTGGCTCAACATCTAAAGCATGGGCTAAAACAATTGTAGAAGCGGGAGCGGTGATGATTGATAACTCCAGCGCTTTTCGGATGCAGGAAAATGTCCCCCTTGTTGTTCCCGAAATTAATCCTGATGCAGCCAAAGAACATCAAGGAATCATTGCTAACCCAAACTGTACAACTATTTTAATGGGGGTTGCCATTTATCCCCTTCATCTGGTGCAACCGATTCAACGGGTAGTAGTCGCCACCTATCAGTCAGCGAGTGGTGCAGGGGCTAGGGCAATGGAAGAAGTAAAGATGCAATCTCAAGCAATATTAAATGGAGAAGAGCCTAAGCCTGAAATTTTACCCTATCCCCTTGCTTTTAACTTGTTTCCTCACAATTCACCTATTAAAGAGAATCATTATTGTGAAGAAGAAATGAAAATGGTCAATGAAACCCGTAAAATCTTTAATACTCCTGATTTACGGGTAACAGCTACCTGTGTCCGAGTGCCTGTCTTACGGGCTCACTCAGAGACTGTTAATCTTGAATTTGAGCAACCTTTTGATGTGGAAACAGCAAAATCTCTGATCTCCCAAGCTCAAGGTGTTACCTTACTAGAAGATTGGCAAAAGAATTATTTTCCCATGCCCATTGACGCATCAGGCAAAGATGACGTTTTAGTCGGTCGAATTCGCCAGGATATTTCCCATCCCAACGCTATAGAATTATGGTTATGTGGGGATCAAATTCGTAAAGGGGCAGCTTTAAATGCGATTCAGATTGCTGAGTTATTACAGGATCAAAACTGGATTTAACCTAGACATTGAATCGGAATAATAAAACATCTCCCTCTTCTACCACATAATCCTTGCCTTCACTACGAACTAATCCCTTTTCCTTAGCTGCTGTCATGCCCCCAGTTTCCACTAAATCCTGATAAGTAACGGTTTCAGCCCGGATAAATCCTCGTTCAAAGTCGGTATGAATAACTCCTGCAGCTTGAGGCGCTTTCATTCCTGCGGTAATGGTCCAAGCACGGGTTTCTTGGGGTCCTGTGGTTAAATAGGTGCGTAAACCCAATAACTCATAAGTTGCTTTAATAAGGGATTTTAACCCCCCTTCCTCTACTCCTAATGCTTCTAAGAAATCTTTGCTTTCCTGATCGGATAATTCGACTAATTCCGCTTCTACTTGAGCAGAAATAATCACCGTTTTAGCCTTTTCTGTTGTAGCCACTTGACGGACTTGTTCAACCCATTGATTTCCGCTTGCTAAATCATCTTCAGACACATTAGCTGCATAAATAATCGGTTTTCGGGTTAATAAACCCAAAGATTTAATTAAATCTGCTTCTTCTTCCTCTAATTCTACCTGACGCGCGGGTTTTCCTTCATTGAGACAATTTAACAGCCTTTCGAGAATCTCTAATTCTGCCTGTGCTTCCTTACTGGTACGGGCTTGTTTACGAACCCTTTCCATCCGTTTTTCTACTTGGCCTAAGTCTGCTAGGGCTAACTCTAAGTTAATCACTTCCATATCACGCACAGGATCAACTGAACCAGAGACATGAATAATATCATCATCATCAAAGCAACGTACCACCTGAACAATGGCATCTACTTCACGGATATTGGCTAAAAATTGATTCCCTAACCCTTCTCCTTTACTTGCACCCTTGACTAACCCAGCAATATCAACAAATTCGATGCGAGTGGGTACAATTTTAGCTGATTGAGATAGTTTACCTAAGACTTCTAACCGTTCATCTGGGACAGAAACGACCCCCACATTGGGATCAATGGTACAAAAGGGGAAATTAGCAGCTTCTGCTTTAGCATTGGCAACAAGGGCATTGAATAAGGTCGATTTTCCCACATTGGGAAGTCCCACGATTCCGGCTCTCAGCATATCGATATAAAAACTTAGGGTAAGATTATCTCCAACCTACTACCTTAACAAAATTTGGTGTAAAGAGGTGTCGAGTTTTAGGATGTAGGGTGGGCTTTGCCCACCAAGAGAATCCATTGATAGTTTTTTTGTCTTAAGTTTCTAAGTATGGAATTGTCGAAGAAGGAGAAATAACCTGTGGGAAAGGTGTTACGGAATTCAAATAGCATAAAAGCCTGCCTGAAGCAGACTTTCTACAGTAATATGGATAAGTAGGTCGGTGAAACTAACAATAGAAAGGCAATAGGGAGAAACAGATTAATAGTTAGAATTACTGACTTCTCATGCTCATTTTAAGTTGATTGATGCCAACCTACTTAATCAACCGTTATTTAAACCGTAGCAGGTTCTTTTTTGATCGCTTCAAAATAGTCGTTCCAGAGTTGCTTTTGAGCATCAAGTAACATTGAACTGGTTTGTTCTTGAACTTCTAAGTAGGAAGTTACCAATTCTTTTTGCATTTCTACGGTTTTCTCGAAATTATCGGATAAATTGAAGGAGACTTTGCCACTAGGAAGATTGTCAAGCCAGGTATCAAAGAGCTTTTTCTGACAATCTAGGACTTGTTTTTGATAGTCTTCAAACAGTTTAGTATCCATAAGCTTTTAAACCGCGAGATCATCCATTCCCTAGAGAATGGAGAGGAAGGAGGCGGAAATAATCCTTTCCTACATTTTTTTCGCTACTGTGTTTATTATAAGCTGCTTGGCCTCAATTGATTGGCGCAATTTCCGAACTTTTCTCAAGGCTTTTAGTATTTTGAGATACCAAGTTTAACTAAAAATTAAAAATAGTCGCTTTTTTTTACAAAATGTTAAATTGCTGACATTTTATCTCATCTAATTCAGTTATGATAGTAGTGCTAAAAGCTTGTAAATTATCCTTATTATGCTTTTTTACTGTCATTTTTAAGTTGAATTTAATTAAAATGATAATCTTAAAAATATTGAGTTATGCTAAGAAGCCTCACATCTTCCCAACTGTGTCAAAATTAAGATTGATTCGGTATAATCAAGTCAACCAGAGCCCTTCATCATTTCAGGAATAAGGTTTCTATTTAAAGTAGTAAGCTATGTTAGATAATTACAATCTTATGCAAACTCTTACACCCACTCAATCCCTGTCTTCTCTCACTCAAAAGCGCTCTCCTCTAAGAATTATCGCATTGGGGGATAGTCTGGTTTATGGTTTCGGTGATCCCGAAGGAGGGGGATGGGTAGAGCGCTTACGTCGTCAATGGATGTGTTTGGACGGTTCTGGCCACGCACTCTATAATCTTGGGATTCGAGGAAATGGGGTGTTTCAGGTGGCTGACCGTTTGGAAACCGAATTTCGCCAACGGGGGGAATTACGAAACCGTACCCCTGATCTGATTATTCTTTCAGTCGGAGTCAATGATTCACCACGAGTCGGACGACCTGATGGCAAGCAATTAACTGATTTTACTTGTTTTCAATGTCAATTAGCTGATTTATTAGATAAAGCCTTAGAATTATGTCCCGTGTTGTTTGTGGGGATGGTTCCAGTGGATGAGGACAAAATGCCCTTTTTAGATTGCTTGTACTATAATCACAGAGATCAATATCGTTACAAAGAAGCTTGTAAGGAAGCTTGTCAGAGCCGTCAAGTTCCCTATTTAGATATTTTTGATTTATGGCAACAAAGAGGAAGCTATTGGCTAAAAAGCCATCTTAATCGGGATGGCCTACACCCTAATGTGGAAGGATATAAAATGTTATTAAAAGATATTACCCATTGGACACCGATCGCTCAACTTTCCCAAACTGTCCATTGTTCTAATTAAAGTGTATTAGTAACTTAGTATAGGACTTAATTATGAGTTGGTTTCAAACATTAACTGGTTTTGCCGAAAAATCACCTGAACAAGTTCGCACAAATATAACGGTTGAGGGAAATCAATTAAAATCTCATGTTAACGGTAAGAGCTATACTTATGGGACGTTAGAGATTCCTTCTTTAGGAGAACTCAGAAAACAGGTTCAGATAAATGGGGGAAAAAAAGGCAAGATATCCCTTCGTGAAATAATTGGAGAAGTACAAGGCTTACATATCGATCAATCTAACGCCAATTCACTATTTCAGGTTGCTTCCCAGTTCAATTTGTTAGAAATGGCTGCCCCTTTTGTAACTCCAGAAGAAGGTGTTAGTATTTATGCACAAGATTTTACTCAAGGACCCGCTTGTGCGATCGCTGCTGGTGCAGGAACCATTTACCGCAACTATTTTGTCCCTGTTAATGGGAAAATCGGTCAGTCTAGCAACAACCAGATTGACT
This sequence comes from Microcystaceae cyanobacterium, assembly GCA_051439665.1. Taxonomy (GTDB): domain Bacteria; phylum Cyanobacteriota; class Cyanobacteriia; order Cyanobacteriales; family Microcystaceae; genus JBGTGT01. The sequence goes on from JBFRWQ010000636.1 coordinate 14,468, forward strand.
GTTTGGCTGAGATAGGACAAGCATTAGGAAATAATAATAATCGTCTTTGGGAAATGAAAAATGGCTATGCTTTGGCATCAAAAGAAGGATTAAGCGAAATTTCTCGTCATTTACAAGTGCTAAGTGAAAAGGAAAAAGATGATTTAAGAAAATTGCTGCGAGTGGGGATTCAATGGAATACTCAAGTAACCCTTAACAATTGTCAGCATACTGTTTCTCAAATTTATGGTTCTGCTTTACCC
>JBFRWQ010000637.1:0-7794 GCA_051439665.1 Microcystaceae cyanobacterium
TCAGAGTATTGAACAATATTCAGCACAATTACGATTAGTTTTCACCCTACGCTCGGATTTTGAACCCCAATTTCAAGATACCCCTCTCAAAGAAAGATGGCAAAATAGCCGTTTTCTGGTGTCTCCAATGACACGCAGCGAGCTACGAGAAGTGATTGAAAAACCCGCCGAAGCAAGGGTAATGTATTTTCAACCTCATCAATTAGTGGAACAATGTATTGATGAAGTGGCAGATATGCCTGGGGCGTTACCGCTCTTATCTTTTGCGTTGAGTGAATTGTATCTTAAGTATTTAAAACGGCAAAGAGAAGGAGAAATAGAAGGGAAAACCCTAGATAGGGCTTTAACGTTACCAGATTATCAAGAATTAGGAGGTGTTATTCAATCTTTGACTCAAAGAGCCGATCAAGAATATGAAAAGCTAGTCAAAAAAGATCCTAATTATGCTCAAATGATCTGTCAAGTCATGTTGCGAATGGTAGCTGTCAGTGGAGGAGAATTAACAAGACGACGAGTATATTTATCAGAATTAGCTTATCCTCCTGAGAAAAATCACTTTGTCAAGGAAATTCTCAAAACCTTTACTGATAGTCGTTTATTGGTAACAGGAGAAGATAATGAAGGAAATCCTTATGTAGAACCTGCTCATGATGCGTTAGTTAGAGGATGGCAGCGATTATTACGTTGGAAACAGGAAAATGAGGAATCTTTACTGTTGCAGCGACGGTTAACCCCAGCAGCGCTGGAGTGGGAAAGTCAGCAAAAAGCTCAATTTCTTTGGAATACTAATCCTCGATTAGATTTATTGAAAAAGGTACTTGATTCAGATAATAATTGGTTAAATGCTCTTGAGAGAGACTTTATTAAACGCAGTATTGCTAAAAGAAGTTTTAATACCCGTCGTAATTGGGGCATTGCGATCGCAGTTATACTAGGCTTAAGTGCAGGGTTAATCTTTTCTTTGATTGGACAACGCAATACCTTAATTGAGCAAGCAGGAAGTTCTCAAAAATCAGCAGAAGGTAAGTTACTCGATGATCATTCTTTGGATGGTATGATTGATAGTTTAGAAGCGGTTAATGCCTTACAACATCCTTTAGTGCAAACCCCTTTCTTAATGCCTTTTAGTTCTTCCGAAGAATTGCAAACTTTGCAAAAACAAGTAGCAGATACCTTACAATGGGCAGTTTATCAAGTGAGAGAAACTAATCGTTTAGAAGGAGAAAGTAATATTATTGTCAGAAGTGTCATAAGTCCTAATAATCAAATGATAGCCAGTGCAGGAGAGAATGGAGAAATTACATTGTGGGATCTGACAGGAAGACGGTTACAAAAATGGCAAGAAGGAAGTCAAAGAGTAAGAAGTGTTACATTTGGTTCTGATAATCGTTCCTTAATTAGTGCAGGGGAAGATGGAATGGTTCGTATTTGGGATTTAGAAGCTATCAAATTGGGTAATATTTACCCTTCTAAAGAAATTCAAGCTCATCAAGGCCATGCTCGTTTTGCTATTCTTAGCCCAAATGCTCAAATGATAGCCAGTGTTGGCGGACAGGATGGCATGCTTTATCTATGGAATAAAGAAGGAAAAGAGTTAAATTCATGGCCAGCAGATCAGAAGAAACTTGCTAGAATTGTGGCATTTCATCCCAATGGGAAAGTGCTGGTAACGGCAGGAAAAGAAAAAAATGTTAAGATTTGGAATTTACAAGGACAGCTTTTACAGGTCTTAGATTATCATGCTTGGTGGGTTTCTTTCAGCGCTGATGGAAAGTATATTCTGGCAGCAGGTGATGATGGAACTATTGCACTCTGTCAATATCAAGAAGAACTTTGTAATAATCTAAAAATATGGAATGCACATAAAGGGAGATTATGGAAAGCAACTTTTAGTCCAGATAGTCAGAAAATTGCCAGTGTAGGAGATGATGGAATCATCAGAATTTGGACGCTTAACGGTGAGCTAATCACTCAAGTTCAAGGTCATATTGGACCGACGAGAAGCGTTAGTTTTATGGCAAATAGTCAGCAAATTATCAGTTCAGGAGATGACGGTACAACTCGTCTCTGGAATTTATCTAAACAGTTAATAGATACTCAATCTGTATCTGTTAATAATGACCACAAAACTATCAATAAACTTATTCTCAATCCTCAAAATAGTAATCAACTTTTTGCTATTTCTACCATTGACTCAGATGGGAAAATAAAAATAGAAGGTATTCAAACAAAAAATATGAGTGAGAAAAACCTAAAAGATTACCCTTATTTAGAAGTTAATGATCTAAGTATTAGTCCTAATCAAGAACTTTTAGCTAGTGCAGGAAAAGAAGGTGATATTATGATTTGGAGCTTAAAAACAGGAAAAAGAATCAATCTATTTAAAGATCATATTGGAGAAGTGTTAAAAGTTAGTTTTGATTCTACTTCTCAAAAATTAGTTAGTGCAGGAGAAGACAATACAATTAGAGTCTGGGAAAGAATTAATGAGCCAAATCAGGGGCGCTATAGTTCTATTTTTCAGGTTGATAAAAGTGATAAAACAGACAACTATAAGATTACTGATGTTATTTTTAGTCCAGATAATCAAAACATTGTTAACAGTGATAGTGTCGGTTATATTAGGTTTTGGAGTTTAACACAAATTCAATTAATATCTATTTGGCAAGCTTCACCATATCCTATTAATAACTTAGATTTTTCATCCCAAGGTGATTTATTAGTAAATATGGCTGATCAAGAAGAAAATCCTCTAAAATTCCCTCTTAATTCTCTTGATGAGTTAATTCCCATCGGATGTCAGCAAATTGATTCTTACTTACATGATCAATCTTTAAATAATGTTAATTCCTTATCAATTTCTCTCTGTAATTAGAAATTATTGATATAATCTGAATAGTAAGCAGTTACTAATCACAATTTGTTTAACTCATAATTCATAATTCATAATTCATAAAATGCTTCCCCATTGCATGATACCTGTCCTAACAACATCCCAAGACTATAACGCTTATCGTATTAGTCCCGATGATCACAATCGATTAGTAATTATTACTGATCCTACCATAGCTAATACCTCTTTAACCCTCTGTTTTGAAATTTTTGAGGTAGGGGGAAAAACGCCTCTCCATCAGCATCAAAAAGCAGTAGAAATGTTTTTTATTCTCAAAGGGAAAGGAATGGGACAATGTGATGGAAAAGTCATTCATTTTCAAGCAGGTGATAGTATTATTATGCCATCAATGGGAGTTCATGGGATTGAAAATACAGGAACAACTCGTCTTTATGTTCTCTCTATTATGGTGGGAAATGAAGAGTTTGCCAAATTAGTTCGTAGCGGAATACCTGTCGAATTAGATGAAGAAGATCTAAAAGTTCTACGAGGAGTCTAACAAATTTTAAGTTGGATTTGGTATCAGTTATCAGTTATCAGTTTTGTTGGTTTAAATTATTCCCCCTCTTCCCACACTCCCCCCTCTCCCCACACTCCCCACACTTCCCACACTCCCCCCTCTCCCCACACTCCCCACACTCTCCCCTCTATTTCTCCTCTAAAATCCCTGTCTCAATCACTGCTTTGACAAGCGCTTCTACTCCGTCAGAATGGGTAAAATAAACTAAATGATTACAAGCAATTTCTTTGATTTGGGGAGGATGCGATCGCCCTGGCGGAATTGCTTTAATACTATGTACTGTGACAGCTAGATCATTGGGTTGTCCGAAGAAGGGAAAATTAACGGCACTTTTTCCTATTTTTGACAGTAATTTTTGGATCTTATTGGCTGTTGTCTGATCCGGTGGTGGGATTAAAGAGGTATTTCCTGCTAAGATGGTGTAAGGAACATTTGGATCCCTCGAAGATGCCAATGAGGTTAAAAAGTCTGACCCTGGTTTCATCTGATCTAAACTAATATCAATCGCTTCAATTACCCCTAATAAGTTGCCAATTGCAGCCAAAGGAAATCCACTTAAAGATAACCCATTTAAGCCAATAGTTAAAGCGCTAAACGCCCAATCTTGTACGGTTGACCAAGGTGAACCTGCATTGGGTGTTCCTGACATGATTAAATGTTGAACAACTTTATGCCCCTCATGTTGTTCAATAAAACTACGAGAGACTAACCCACCCATTGAATGAGCAGCAATATGTAACACCTTACCATGATTAGCGCTTAAACCCACACTGGCTAATCTTTGTTTTAATTGTGAGCCTAATGTATGAATAGAAGTATTAATCTGCTCATAATCAAAGCCTAACACTAAATCATAAATATCTGTTAGTTTTTTCTCTTCTCCATTAATAGAAGTTTTGGCGATTTTAGCACAAGGTACAATACTTTTACTATCACAAGTTATACCATGAATAAAGAGAACAATTTTCTGGGCTTTACTGACTTTTTCTTTGACTTTTTCTACGTCAGCTTCATAGCGCATTGTCCCATTTTCTTGATACTCAATCGCTGATAAAATAGGATAAGGGAACTCTAAGCCTAACTTTTCACTAATTACTTTTTGAAAGAAAATCCGAATTGCTCCCCCCAAACTTCTCTGCTGCTGACTTAAGGGATTAGGGAGTCTTTCGAGCCGAATTTCTGTTTTCCCGTTCTTATTTTCTCCCTTTCCTAATGGGATAAAAAACTCTCCATCATAAGCAACTGGTAAGACATATTCATTTTTACCTAATGTTTTTTCAACAGAAAGGGTTAGGGGATTTTTTGAGGTAACGGTTTGTAAATTATCAAGATCGCTGACTTGTAATTCTAATGCACTTAAACCAGGATCAACACCACGACTAGAGGTAAATTGAAATGGTTCACTATTATCTCTTAAAATAGGTGGCAAAATCTGTCCTCCCACATCTCTCGTTGACTGAGATACTGTGGTTAACCGTGCCGTTGCTTGTAAACTAGGATGAGGGTGTAGGGTGACTCCCATTCCTATCTTAGTTGGGGTATTAGGTTGTACTGAGACAGTTTCTCTTGGCCGAGTGGTAATAATTGTGATCTGACTGGTTAACCATTCATCCACCTCATCAACTTCATCAATTTCCACATCTCGGTTATTAATTCGCTGCATTAAACGATTCAGAGTACTATTACGCTGAGGAACATTTTTGGTTGTTAATTTTGGTTCTTCTAAACCATTTTGACTCATTAAAGTTGCATCAAATTCGGCAGTACTAACAATCAGTTTAAGAATATCTTGATACTCAGTAACCCCCTGTCGCCAACGAGCATCAGGAACACTCATTCCAAAGTCTTTCTTATTTAATGCCCAAATTTCCGTCCCTGGTTCCAGCCAAATCCCTTTATTATTACCTTGAAAAAAGGGAGCGCTGATCGCATATTTTTCAGTTAAATTAAGAACTGTACAAAATAGTCTTTCTTCACTGGTATTAGTTAATTTAAGGCGTAACTTTGGTTTTTTCCATTGACCATTTTGAAATTTATAAGTTAAATTAAGGGGGAAATCAAGGATTTCTCGGCCATCTGTGGAACAAAGCTGCATTTTAACCGCATTTTCGGGAATACGGCCATTCGGTGATCCCTCTAATTCAACTGCTGCTGTCCATCGGGCAATATGTTCTAGGTTTTCGAGAGCTTTATCCGCATTTTCTGGGGTATAACCATCTAATTGCCTGACTAAGGGACGATTATCTGTCGGTTTTGTAATTAGATATTGAGATTCACAGGCATACAACCGATATTGTGCATCACTAATATTTTCGACTTCTCGCACATATAAAGAAGGTTTTTCCCCCATACTAATTGTTTGCAGCGCTTGACGGGCTAATTTAATGGCTTCCTCATCTCCCTCAAAATAGACACCTAAAGGAGATAAAGGTAAGCTAATCAGAACAGCATTGAGAACTGTATCCGAATTTAAGTCTTTAGGTTCAATAATAAACTCAATCACACTCTGATGAGATAATACCTCAATCACTTTTACTTCACCCACCGAAGCAGATAATTGATTCTTCTGTTCTATTGGTATGCCCAACGGATACAAAGCTAGATGAGTCTCTTCTACTATGCCATGAACTGCTCCTGCATCGATGATCCAGCGCTCATTTTCATAACTTAAGGTAAAATCGGGTTGACGATAGGAAACAGCATTTTCTCCCCCTAAAAAGGATAATTCTAAGTCATCTGAAAAGGTTGCTTCTATTTGAGGTGTTTGATCTTTGATCCGACTTCGTACTAAGGTACTTGCCCGTTTAAACAATTCCCGATAAGTGAGAGAACCATTGATTTTATAAAGTGTATCTAATAAGAAATAAGAAAAAGCCCCCCTTTGTTGTCCACTTCCTGTATATTCACTCGCTAACTCACTATCCCGACAACCTGACAAGACAATATGACGGCCAAGGGGTAAATTCCAACCACTCACTTGATCAGTTGACATTGAAGTCACTTCTTCCAATGCTTGTAATGGGAAACAAAACTCTTCAAGCGATCGCATTCTACGAGCAGCAGGAGCGTGACGTAATCCCTTTTTAGGCACAATATCCCGTGTCCCTGAGCCAGAATGACAAGCATCGAGGATAACAAGAATATGAGGCTTTTTCTTCCCTACTTGAGCGATTAAATAAGCTAATTCCTTATCAGCCAGATCCCAGTCAGTGGTACGACTATCTAAACAGACGAGGGTTTGATTGAAGCGATCGCTGTCTAAATGCCAAAATTCAGGAGGGGCAGGTTCTTGGGAGCCATGACCACTATAATAAAATAAAACCGTATCTTGTTCAGTCGCTTGACATAAATGTTCGGTAAATCCCTCAATCACTGCTTTTCGGGTCGGTTTTTCATCTATTCCATTAGTGGTGAGTCGTTTAAGATCAAGTTCATACTGACTTTTATCGATACGATTGTTGAGATATTCTTCAAGAGCATTAATATCATTAACACATCCTTCTAATTTGGGGACAGGGGAAGGATAATCATCGATTCCTACTAACAGTCCATAAAGTTTGCGAGTCATAGTGGTTAAGTCTTCTTCGTCAATAGGCTATTATTGTAGCTATCATAATGGCTTACTCGCAAATAATGAACTATTCTAGGTTAGAGCTTAAGAATTTACCATGACAATCTAGTTTATGAAGGTGAGGGAATCTTTACAACAGTCAACCGTGCGTTTAAATCTTGGGGAGAGTCAGGGAACAGGGTTTTTTGTCGCACAGGGGTTAATTCTGACTTGCGCTCATGTTGTAGAATATGCAGAGTCTAACCCAGTGGATGTATTCTGGAAGGCTAAAAACACAACTTATACAGCTAAGATTGAGAAATTACTGGAATATCCTCTTGATTTAGCTTTATTAAAACTAGAGGGTGAGATTCCAGAGCATCCTTGTGTCAAGCTAGATATCACTGAACCTAATCTTAACCAAGATTTATACATTTTTGGTTATCCCAAGGGAGAAGGAGTCGATTATTCAGAGGGAGATTCAGGGACTTTTAAATATGAGGGGGAAAGCTTTAAGAAAGAGGCGCTTTTATACAAACTTAAAGAAGGACAAATTATTGAGGGATTTAGTGGTTCACCCTTGCTTAATTTAAGTACAGGAACCGTTTGCGGTATAGTTAATATTTCTCGTGACACTAGCAGTGATTTAGGGGGACGGGCAATTTCTGTTAAGGTCATTTTAGAGCAGTTTCCACACCTAAAAGAATGGAATCCCATACAACGAACGGATATCAATCCCTTTGAGTATGGCGCTGCTGTGCCACCTGAGCGCTTTTATGGGCGCAGAAAAGCAATTTTAGACGTTAAAAATCGTATTGGGGCAATTAGTCC
>JBFRWQ010000638.1:0-8682 GCA_051439665.1 Microcystaceae cyanobacterium
AAATCAGGTTTACCGACAAACGTAACATCAATACGGGGAACATCAGCATGACTGGGATAATGATAGGTAGCCAAATCATAAACAACAGGATGCCCTGTTTGAGGATCAAAATGGCAAGCTTCCATTAAAGCGTTACCCATCCCCATAATCACCCCTCCTCGAATCTGACTGGCCGCCGCTTTCCCATTAATCACTTGTCCCACATTCATCACTGATAACCAGCGAGTGATCTCCAATTTCCCAATCGCTTCATCTACGCTTACCTCACAAAAATGAGCGCCCCAAGACTGAAACGCCCATTTTTTCCCTTCTTCCCCTGGCGCTGCTGAGGCGATTGCTTCAAAGGCTGCTCTTCGGGACTGTTTAAGGGCTTGACAGGCTTCTACTCCACTGTCACACTTAGCCACCTTCAGCACCTCCTGACAGGCTTTAAACACCGTAGGCGCAAGGGAAGCTGTCATCATTGACCCCCCTGCTAGTCCCCCATCAGGTAAGCGAGAATCACCGATTTCGACTTTAATCTTGTCAACAGGTAGCCCTAATACCTCAGCCGCCGTCATTGCAATCATGGTGTAAGCGCCTGTTCCCATATCGTTAGCGGCGGTAAGAATATGGGCAGTTCCATCGGGTAATAATCTTACTTTGGCGGTAGAATTACGTCTTAAGCCAGGAAAGGTAGCAGCAGCCATTCCCCAACCCATCAGTTTATCCCCTTGACGAGCGCTACGAGGCGCTGGAGGACGATCTTGCCAACCAAATTTTTCTGCCCCTACCTTTAAACAGTCGGCAAAATATTTCTCAGAGAAGGGTAATCCTGTTTTCTGATGTTTTTCTGTCTCATTTTTTAAGCGTAACGCCACCGGATCAACGTTTAACGCCCAAGCCAATTCATCCATTGCTGATTCCATCGCCCACATACCAGGGGTTTCTCCTGGCGCTCGCATAAAGGTGGGAACACCTACATTTAAAACGGCGATTTCCTGAGAGAGATTCAAATTAGGAGCAGCATACATGACAGGGGTAATTCCTGTACAGGGTTCGGTAAAGACATCCACAGGAGAGGTGCAAGATTTGGCATGGTGGGAAATACCAATCAGTTTACCCTCTTTATTGGCTGCTAATTGAAGCTTCTGCTCCGTATTAGAACGATGTCCTGTATTAGCGGTCATTTGACGGCGACTTAAGACCACTTTTAAAGGGCGCTTGATTTGACGAGCCGCCGCTACACAGAGAATACTATGGGACCAAGGAAAGGCTTTACAGCCAAAAGCGCCCCCAATATAAGGGGTAATAATTCTCACTTTTTCTGAGGGAATGCCAAATAAGTCAGCATAGGTACGCTGAGAACCCATAACAAACTGTGAAGGCTCATAAACCGTTACTGTGTCTGATTCCTGCCAATGGGCTATGGTAGCGTGGGGTTCCATTGGTGCATGAATTTCCGTTGAGGTTGTGTAGGTTGCGTCAACGGTAGCAGCAGCATCTGTCAGTGTGAAGTCTCCTGTGGAAAATTGACCCGTTTTCAACACCATATCTTCCCCAAACAAAGACATAGCTCTTTGATAGGTGGCTTTTTCTGGATCAATAAGGGGTGTTTCTACATCGTACTGTACTTGAATCAGTTGGGCTGCATGGCGAGAGCGCTCAAAGGTATCAGCTATCACTAAGCCAATAATTTGCCCACCATAATGAATCTTATGATCAGAGAGGGGCAAACGAGCTTCCGCAATTTTTGAATTGATAAAGTTATTAGCAGGTGTAAATATTTTCGGTACATTTTGATGGGTAAAAACTGCTATTACCCCAGGCGCTTTTTGAGCAAGGGAGGTATCAATGGACTTAATACTCCCTTTAGATATTTTAGATGTTACTAAATAACCATGAACTAGCCCTGAAATAGAATGTTCAGCCCCATAGGTAGCGCTTCCCATCACCTTAGCTATACCGTCTTTACGACTAACTGATTTACCGATTACTTTACTCATGCGATCCCTCCTCCCTGTGCTGAAATAGTTAAGGCTCTTTTAATAGCTCTTTTGGTCATTTTTACTTTGAACTGATTATGTTTTAGAGGCTTGGCATCTTGCAAGGCAATAGTCGCTGCTTGTTCAAAATGATCAGGGGTTGCTGATTTTCCTTGTAGGAAACTTTCTGCTTCTAATGCACGCCAAGGTTTATGAGCCACACCCCCTAAGGCAATACGAGCATTACTAATCAGATTGTTTTTACTTTCAATAATTCCCGCTACTGAAATTAAAGCAAAAGAATAGGAAGCCCGATCTCTTAGTTTGAGATAAACCCCTGTTTTAGCTGCTGTAGAAGGGGGTAAAATAATGGCGGTAATAATTTCCCCTGATTGTAAGTTACAATCCTTTTCTGGGTTGTTATCAGGTAAACGATGAAACTCAGTAAATGGCATTTGACGTTTTCCTGTTTCTCCTTCTACTTCAACGATGGCATCCAAAGCAGCCAGCGCCACACACATATCTGAGGGATGAACCGAAATACAGTCCTTACTTGCTCCTAGAATAGCGTGCATTTTATTAATCCCATCAATCGCAGGACAACCACTGCCAGGCGCTCTTTTATTGCAATTAAACGCTGTATCATAATAATAAGGGCAACGGGTTCGTTGTAATAAATTGCCCCCAACTGTTGCCACATTGCGGATTTGTTGGGAAGCGCCTGATAGAATGGCACGAGATAATAAGGGATAGTTATTAATAATTTGAGGATGGTTAGCCAGCGCTGTATTGCTTACCATTGCCCCAATGCGCATACCATCTTTACTAGATTGAATTTCTTTGAGTTGAAGACGAGAAATATCAATCACTTGATCGGGTGCATCTAAAAAGGCTTTGAGGCGATCAACGACATTTGTTCCCCCCGCAATGAATAAAGAATTCTCTGTTTGATTGGCTTTTTTAACAGCATCTTGAGCAGATGTGGCACGAATATAGGAAAAGTCTTTCATCCCTAAGCCTCCTCTACCAAAATACTAGCAGTGGGGGAAGGTATTTTTTGTCCACAACCCTGTTGTACCGCAGCAACAATCCCATTATAAGCGCTGCAACGACAAAGATTACCACTCAGTCTTTCTTTGATTTCTGCTTCAGATAAATTAGTTAGGGTGGGTGGTTTGCTTAAATCAGGTGTCACTGCACTCACACTTCCCTGTTTTACTTCTTCTAATAAAGCAACTGAAGCGCAGATTTGACCAGGGGTACAATAACCACATTGAAAGCCATCATGATCGATAAAAGCTGTTTGCATGGGATGAAGAGTTTCCTGATTTCCTAACCCTTCAATGGTGACAATCTTTTTGTCTTCCTGCATGATAGCCAAAGATAGACAAGAATAAACTCTTTCCCCATCTATTAAGACAGTACAAGCGCCACATTGTCCATGATCACAGCCTTTTTTTGTTCCCGTTAATTCTAATTGCTCTCGCAATACATAAATTAAAGCAACTCGTGGTTCAATTTTGATGTTGTGGGATTTTCCATTGACATTGAGTTTCACTGGCGTTTCTCCTTTGATTGAAGAATTGCGATCGCTTTTTACTTGCTCTTTTTGTGACTGAGTAGAACTAAGAACTTTAGGTGCAATAATAGTTGTACCCGCCGCCGTTAACACTTGTCCGAGAAAAATTCGCCTTGATTTTCCTGGCGATTTAGAAGAATCTGATGCCATAATTTTCTGATGTTAATATTTGTATTGTTGAAGATAACTGAGCTTAAGCTATCAGTCGGCTTCACTTATCTTAACATTAAATAAGCATCTAGGGTTTTTTGTGCAGTTTGTTGCCATGAGAATTGTTGCGATCGCTTTTTCCCTTTGGCAATTAAATCATCTCTTAACTTAGCATCATTAATCACCGCTAACATAGCATCAGCTAAGTCTAACATTTGATGAGGATCAACTAAAATAGCTGCATCTCCTGCGACTTCAGGTAAAGAAGAGAGATTAGACGTAATGACAGGTGCGCCTAATGTCATAGCTTCCAAAACAGGTAAACCAAAGCCCTCGTAATAGGAAGGATAGACAAATATCTCTGCATTTTGATAAAAATAAGCGACTGCTTGATCAGATAAATAGTCTAAGTGATGAATAAATCTTTGATAGGGAGACTGAGCAATTTTTTCAACAATTGGTTGATATTTCCAACCTAATTTACCAATTAATACTAAATGATGTTTAATCTTTTTGGTTTCTTTTAAATAATTAAAAGCTTCAATAAGAGTAATTACATTTTTTCTCGGTTCTAATGTGCTAACAAAGAGAATATAAGGCTCATTAAAATCATATAAACTCGGTTTAACAGCTAAAGAATCAACATGAGAAGCATAACGACTTGCTTGGGGAGTCACTTGGATTTTATCTTCAGAAACGGCTAAATATTTAATTATATCTTGCTTAGTACTATTAGCAAAAGTAACAATTAAGTCTGTCCATTTCAAACAATTTTTAATCCTAGATTGATAACTTTTAACAATATTAGTGGCATATTCAGGATATTTAAAACAAGTTAAATCATGAATTGTCATCACCCTTAACCCCTGTTGAAAGGGGTAAATAAAATGATCAGTTCCTTGAATAATATCAGGATAATTTAAGGAGTTATTAAAATAAGAAAGTAAAGGGTTAGGAAACTGAGATAAAAGATTAACTAGAGTGACAGGAAGAGGAATGGTTTCTATGGGAGAATAGTCTTTAAGTAAGGGAGACGGTGAAACATCTTGCTTTAGCCAATTTTTCAAAGAAGGATGAAAATATAACCCTAATTGGAAAGCTTCAGTTTGTTGTAATTGTGCTAACCCTTTGACTAAATTATAGACATAGTAACCCACCCCACTTAACTGTCCTCGAATTGGGGTAACATCGACATAAAGTTTCAACATTTTTAGGAAGAACGAAGAACGAAGGACGAAGAATGAAGAATGAAGAATGATTGACTTCCTCACTTCTGCATTTAACTATTAACTATTAACTATTAACTATTAACTATTAACTAAAATGTCCCTCTAAATTGATAATAAAGTCTCTGTTTGAGTTGTTTCTTGATCCTGTAGTAAATCCATCAGTAAAGATGCAGGGCGATCGCCATGAGGCCAAGCAAAAGCATGACGAAAAGCAGCATCCTGACAAGCTTCTAACTGACGAAAATCAATAATATCCTGTGTTAATAAATTCTCGTATTCAAAAGGAAGCCGTACATTATGCAACCCTGCATTATCCGTACAAATAGCAATATCAACCCCAGCATCAAAACAGCGATCAAAGACAATTTTCAAAGTATGTAAATCATCTAACGTTCCCGTTTTTAAATAGGTAGTCGGACACACTTCTAAACATTGACCATTGCGAGCAACCTCTGGTAATAACTCAGGATACTTTAAAGGAATTTGAATACCGTGGCCAATGCGCATTAAATAGGGAATTAACTCAGGATAACATCCCGCCTCCGTTTCGTATAAATGCCCCGTTGTTTTTAACCCTAAAGAGCGAGCATAATCATAGAGTTTAACAAATTCATCTAAGCGCTCCTTATAGTGGGAATCTCCCCCCGCAATATCAATACCACAGACATACTCTGGCATAGTTGCTGCTAAATCTGCGATCGCCTTATTCACACTATAGGGAAGACGGGAGTGCATACAGAGAATTTGACTGATAATAATGGGATATTCTTCAACTTGACTGGCTTTACCCACAATTTTGACAATATCGGTCATTTGGTCGATCAGTTCTGCCTCTGACAAGCTATGATCAGTACGGTAGTAAGGGGTGTATCTTAACTCTAGGTAGGCTAAATTTTCAAAAATATAAGCGCCCCGAATCAGACGATAAATGAAATAGGGTAAGCTATCTGCATTTTGCACACTTTCAACTAGGGTATGTAGCTCTAGATATTCATCTAAAGAATTACGCTCACGGGTATAAAAAGCTTCAAATTGAGGATACTGAGGGAATTTAGTGGCTAATTCGGTGTTATGGCGTTGAAAATATCGCCAAAGGATACGAGGGACAACCGATCCCCCTAAATGACGGTGTAAGTCTGCATAGAGAGCCACGATAACCTCCTAGAATATTGATTCGTTCTATTTTAACCCTAATCCATACCCGAATTTCTCACCCACTGATGGGAAAGATAATTAAAAGTATGAAAAAACCTTTTTTTGCTCCTAAATTCTAGATCTCAACTAATGCTAATCCAGAAATAATAACTTAAAATTCTGGTACTTGTGCTTGTCGAATTGTACCAGCATAATGCTTCATTATAATTTCTGGACTATTTCCCATCCATTTAGAGACTTGTACCACCGTTACACCTTTCTCTAGTGCCATCGTTATAAAAGTGTGTCGGCAATTATATTGAGGAAGATACTGTTTAACCTTACCTTCCTTAACTAATGCTTCTACTACTGGTTTCCAAATACGATTTAAGAAGTTATGAGCATCTATTTCGATTCCTGTTTTGCTAGGAAATACTAAATCATTATTAGAGGGATTTTCAGGTTTAATTTCATCTAACAAAGCTTTTAACTGTTGGTTAATTGGAAAATGCCGTGATTCATGAGTTTTGGTAGATTTACGAACTCTTAAATCCGTTGCTACTGCTTCACAAAAATTAATGTAATTTTTTTCAATATGTTTCCACTGTAGTGCAATTGCTTCTTCTGGTCTGCATCCTGTTAAAAACAGAAACTTAACATAGGGTGCATAATAAGAGTGATTAACGGGGGAATATTTAGAACAGTAAGTATTTTCTGCCAAAGCTTGAATTATTGCATCTCTTTCATCCTGTGTAAATGGTTTTCTAGATGTTTTGCTAGTTTTTTTACTCTTAATTTCGTTTGCCATTCCATCAAACGGATTAGATGTAATGAGTTTAGAGCGCATCGCCCAATTACAACAAGCATTTAACTGCTTTAATGTTCTTTTAGCCGTTTCAGCAGCATAGACTTTCAATAGATAATCTCTAATCGTAACCGCTTCATTAATATCTTGTGTCGGTAATTTAGCGATTCTTTTGGCAATTTTTCCATAATCTCGAATTAAAGTAGTTTTCTCTATTTTATTGCTCTTAAAATCTGTATATTTATCCCACAAATCTCCTAAAAGCACCTTTTTCTCTGTTTGATAGTGAAGAGGGAGTGACTGAACAATAGTTAAATGAGTTTGTGGTCTATATTTAGCTAAAGTTGTATCAAAAGAACCGCTTACCACTAAATCTTTAGCAATATCTGACTCAATTTCCCTTTTTTTAGCTTCAGCAATTTGGCGGTTTTCTAATGTATCATCCAAGCCGAGTGATAAGTATTTTTGCTTGCCATAATACAAATTTCTAGGCAATCTAAGTCTTAATTTACCTCTAAACGATTCAATGCCAACTGTACCATGAGAACCCTTGCTTTTGACCAATGCTTTAGCCATTGTTCTAAACTCCTGACTACTAAGAGTGAGCAGCAAAACGGAATAAAACGGTTTGAATCGTAATATTTCGCTCGTCTATTCATTACCGTAGGGTAACTGACTTGTCGGCTTGAGTGAGTTAAAGTAAAAACGAATGATGGTCATTCTCCTTTAAATCTGTCTAAGCCACTGGGGTTTCACTCTCAACCCCTGCCTTCTTGGGGATTCCTTAAGGTGCGCTTTCCGAACAAGACTCAGCGTCCCGTCGGCTCCCACCTCTTAAATGCCTTGGATTGAACCAACCCAGATTAATAGCATCATCAAGGGTTAAATCCCTTTGCCCTAAGAAGGATACCGTCCGTTTAATCAAAACTTCCCTCACTTCAACCGATTTCATAACTCGACTAATTTGGGGGTCATCTAAACGAGTTTCAATATTACGGCCAGCATTACCATCTGCCTGTAACACCTCCCCATCAAAGGTGAAGAATTGATCCCCTTTACGAGTTCCTAACAGAACCCCATAACGAGAATCAACCTGCGAGGTGTAAGCAGCATTCACCACCGTCACTGATGACGAGCGACGATAGGAAATCTCATCGAGTGCCTTCTGTAGGGTTCCTTTGCACCATTCTGCCAAGTTGCGATTAACCTGACGAGACATTTTTTTATTCTTAATGACAAAACTTAAATCTTCGGTAACGGCGTGTTGATAGGTGTTAAAAAACTGATTAACCCCCTTTCTAATCATGGTATTCAGGGTTTGTTTTTTGCGATTCTCAGAGGCTTGATGACGCTTCTTAGTCAAATTACATTGAAAGATATGACGTTTATTTTTCTTAATCGCTATTTGATATAACTTATTTCTTCCTTGGCCTCTGGTATGTCTTTTACCAACATAACGCTGCATTACTTGGCCAATTCTATCCCCATAGGTGACATTTTTTGAATCCGTAAAAGCTTCGGTGTAGCCCTTATCTAAACCGCATTTTCCCTCACCAGTAGCTGGTTCTCTCTTAGCGATATGAGGAAAATGTAAGCGGACTTCTTGCGTTACATCATCAAAAATAATTTGAAATAATCCTTTGGGAGTAACTCGACCAACTTTAAATAATAAAGTTAATTTTTCATACTGACGAGGTTTGATTAAATCTCCTGAAATCGTTACCTTAACCACATTACGACTGACTCTTTCTACTTTCGCTCCGTTACTAATTCCGACACAAATTTGATTATTTACATAACTATGACCCCGATGAGCAGCTT
>JBFRWQ010000639.1:0-9560 GCA_051439665.1 Microcystaceae cyanobacterium
ACAGCATAAAAGGTCGTATTTCCTTCAACGGCGGTTAATCGTTGACTGTAAAGGGATAAAAAGTCTTTTTTAGGCGTTTTAGTGGGATAGAATGAACCTAACCATCCCTCATAAGACCAAACAGCACATCCTAAGTAAAATGTCATTTCAGTAATCAGTTATTAGTTATATAGTAGTACAAAATACTGTTAGGACATTAGCAAAGCTTGAAACAAGCGTCATAGCTTGCTTCTGCCTCCTGCCTCCTGCCCCCTGCCTTGTGCGTAGCACTATAGCCCAATACCTTAATCAAATAAAAAAAAGTCCATAGATATGGACTATAATTCCTGTATTGAGTTGATTGTCACCAAATTAAATTAATTATCTACTGCCATATCAACCCCTGTAATTAGTTGATTATCATCAAAGATAATTAAAATATCATCGTTTCTTTGCTCAAACTTAACCATTACTTTGACTAGCTTGCCGCTTCCGTTGCCAAATCCTGGAATAATAGTAATCTCTTCAATCTTTTGAGCTTTTCCATGTTCTTTGACCACACTTTCCCATTTCTCTTGAATTTGAGCAGAAAACAATTCAGCTTTGAGAAAAGGATGTAAGTTACCACGGGCTGAATTGTAATCATTTTTCATCAATGACTCGACAAATCCTTCGGCCATCTCTTCTACAGTTTCTAAACCTAGAAAATTAACCCCAACAATTTGTCCTCTCTTATTGAAGGTAATTACTATGTCTTCCTCAGAAATGGAAAATTGGGTACTAACAATGACAACATCTGCATCAATAGTATTAATTACCTCTGTGTCGTTATATTTTTTGACCTTACCCCGTTTGTTGGTTATATTTTGCCAAAATGCTGCAATTTCTTCTTGGGTTATTCTACCAGATAGGTCAGGTGATAAAAACTCACGAGCATCTTGATATTTGCCCGCTTTTAACCGATCAAGGGTTGTCAAGGATTTTTGGATTAGCTGTTCATTATCGGCTGTATCTTGGGCTTGTGCAAGGAGAGAATGACCAGAAGATTGAGCGTTAAGAGAAGCGTGGCTGATACCTGTAAATAAAACAGTTAAACCAAGTAAAGGAGAAAGGATTTTAGCAGAATTAATCATTTTAGAAGAAAATACCGAAAGAATAATAAGATATTGCCAGACAATGGGCTAAGAGTCACTGGCGAAAAAGGAAAGTAATTTGTTCCCAATATTAGCAAAGAACATCTTAAATCTGATATCTCAGTCTGAGTAAGATTGTTAAGAAATATAAATCAGCGTTAAGATAAAGTCATACCCATAACAAAGCATCTATAAAAATCTATGGCTAACATCAACCCTGCTGAACGGGAATTACTGAAAACGGTTTTAGAACCCTTACTCGAAGACTTTCAATTTTGGTTTTCTAGGGCTAAAAAGCTCTTAGAATCGGAAAATATAACATTTATGAGTGATCAAGAGCAGAATGAACTCCTAGAACGGGTAAATACTGCTCAAAAAGAAGTCAGTGCTGCACAGATATTATTTAAGGCAACTGATGGTACAGTGGGAATTGATACCCCTACCCTTGTTCCTTGGCACCAGTTGGTGGCAGAATGCTGGCAAGTTTCGATGCGTTGGCGAGCGCTGAAGGCCAATCCTTCTCATCAATAGATCTAAGGATCACTGTTAGGACTTCCTTGTTCTTGGTAAGCTAATTAAGGGATCGCCATCAACCAAGAAGCCTAACTGCCCCCTGTTTTAAAATATTCGTTACTGATTTTGCAAGAGGATGCCTCTAATGTTACAACTGCTTTACATACTAGCTTTTACGATCATTGCTTTTCTCGCCGTTAGCAACCTTATCCGTAGCTTAATTACGGTGAGTATGAATTCCCAAGGTTCTTATTCACCCAGAAATCGCTATTATTCCTCTAATTCTAATCGTAGAAAGCCATTACACCCAGAATTAGTGGATGATGAAGGACAGCCTATTAGTGAACCCTTGTTAGTGATGCGCTCAGTATCCGTAGAAGATGCCCGTCAACAGCTAGATGATTTGTATAATGCGTCTCCCAATCCTCCCCGAAGCAATGATTCAGAGGAAGATTAAAAGACGAAATGTTTCAGCGTGTTTTATTAACCATTGTCTGGCTTAGTTTTATCGTTTATGCCTTTGTCTTTGCTCCCCCTGATCAACCAGATACGTTAACTCTGATTCAAAATTTATCATTGGGAAATTGGCAAGGAATTAACCCGTTTATTATTGCCCTATTTAACTTAATGGGGGTTTGGCCACTTATCTATAGTGGTGTTCTGTATGTTGATGGAAGAGGACAAAAAGTTTCTGCATGGCCGTTTGCGGTAGGGACTTTCTTCCTTGGGGCATTTCTCCTGCTTCCCTATCTTATTTTACGTCAACCCTCCACCCCTTTTGAGGGTCGGCCAACAGGATTAATTAGAGTCTTTGAGTCTCGTATTTTAGGGGTATTTATTTTAATTACAAGTCTTGTTTTAGTCAGTTTTGGGATTCTGCAAGGCAATCTGAAAGATTTTATGCAACAATGGCAAGCTAGCCGATTTATTCATGTGATGAGTCTGGATTTCTGTCTGTTAAGTCTTCTATTTCCTATCTTATTAAAAGATGATTTAGAGAAACGAAATGTTAAAGATTCTCTGTGGTTTTGGGGGATTTCTTGTTTACCCCTGTTAGGCTCTGCTCTCTATTTAGTGATACGTCCCCCTTTATCTGATTCCATAGCAGAGGAAGAGATAATTAGGACATGATCTGATTGTATAACCCTATCTTGGATTTCCCCAAACAACCGCATTGGAATCAATTTCAAGGTTCGTAACTGACTTTCAATAAATTGAACTAGCAGCAATCTTGGATATTGAGATTGCTCTTTAAGTTATCTTTAGATAACGATTCTTATTAGCCAATAGCAATTTATGGCAGGGTAGTTGAGATCAGATTTCAGATCACTATTCACTATTAACTATCAATCGAACTAGCAGCAATCCTGAGTATTGAGATTGAGCCTTAAGTTATCTT
Source organism: Microcystaceae cyanobacterium (assembly GCA_051439665.1). Classification (GTDB taxonomy): domain Bacteria; phylum Cyanobacteriota; class Cyanobacteriia; order Cyanobacteriales; family Microcystaceae; genus JBGTGT01. Next base: position 3,025 of record JBFRWQ010000639.1, read on the forward strand.
TAGATAACGATTCTTATGAGCCACGTCAATTCATTGCAGGGCGGTTGACATAAGATATAAGTTAGTTGAGTATATGTTAGATATTGGGTTTCCCATGACACCTGATCTGAATTGCAGGGCGGTTGACATAAGATTTCAGATCACTATTAACTATTAACTATCAATCGAACTAGCAGCAATCTTGGATATTGAGATTGAGCCTTAAGTTATCTTTAGATAACGATTCTTATTAGCCCTGTCAATTCATTGCAGGGCGGTTGACATAAGATATCAGTTAGTTGAGTATATGTTAGATATTGGGTTTGCCATCACACCCGCCATGAAATGAATTTCATGGCTAATAAAAGAAGTTCAATAAATTGAACTGGAATTACTTATTTATATCACTAGAGAAGCCAATAAAAAAGGAGGCCGAAGCCTCCTCCATATTTAATATGTTAATTAATTAAAGTTGAGGAACATAGACTTCCTTTTCAGGAACTTCAGTATATTCGGCAACAATCTGACGAAATTCTTCCCCATTAATGGTTTCCCTTTCAATCAACAAATCCACTAAACGATCAACCACTTCACGATTATCACGGATCAGTTTACAAGCCAGTTGATGAGCTTCTTCGGCAATGTTACGCACCTGAGCATCAATGCGTGAGGCCACTTCTTCAGAATACTCAGAACGACTCATTAAACCGCCCCCTAAGAACACTTCTCCGTTGGAACTTTCCAAAGAAAGGGGTCCTAAATCACTCATTCCGAAACGAGTAACCATCTGCCGTGCCATTCCCGATACCTGTTGTAAATCACCACCGGCACCCGTGGTTACTTCATCGTAGCCAAAGACTTCTTCCTCAGCAGCACGACCACCTAATGCACCTGCAATACGGGCAACCAGTTGGGATTTAGTGGTTAATCCTTGCTCTTCGTTAGGGGTAAACCAAGTTAACCCTTGAGCTTGGCCACGGGGAATTAAAGTCACTTTCTGTACTGGATCATGGTCTTTTAATAGCGTACCAACGATCGCATGACCCACCTCATGGTAAGCAATCAAGCGCTTACTCTTACTATCCACAAGGGGAGTTCCTTCCATCCCTGCAATGACCCGATCTACCGCATCATCAATCTCTGACATGGTAATAGCTTCTTTACGGCGACGAGCAGTTAAAATTGCTGCTTCGTTCAGTAAATTGGCTAAATCTGCCCCACTAAAGCCAGGGGTACGGCGAGCGATCGCTTCGATAGAAATTTCGGTTGCTAGTTTTTTGTTACGAGCGTGAACTTCTAAGATTTCTAAGCGTCCTTTGAAATCGGGTGCATCAACAATCACCTGACGATCAAAACGGCCTGGACGCATTAAAGCAGAGTCAAGCACATCAGGGCGGTTTGTCGCTGCAATAATAATGATTCCTGTATTTCCTTCAAACCCATCCATTTCCGTTAAGAGTTGGTTTAAGGTTTGTTCCCGTTCATCGTTACCGCCACCGATACCAGCGCCTCTTTGACGACCCACTGCGTCAATTTCATCGATAAAGATGAGACAGGGGGCATTTTCTTTCGCTTTTTTGAATAAATCACGAACACGGGACGCACCGACACCGACAAACATTTCTACGAATTCTGACCCAGAAATGCTGAAGAAGGGAACACCTGCTTCTCCTGCGATCGCTTTAGCGAGAAGGGTTTTACCAGTTCCAGGAGGACCAACAAGAAGAACCCCTTTAGGAATTCTTGCGCCAACGGCGGTGAAGCGCTCAGGTTGCTTAAGGAAAGTAACAACTTCCTGCAATTCTTCTTTTGCTTCGTCAATTCCTGCGACATCATCGAAATTAATGCCCGTTTTTGCTTCCATCTGAAAGCGAGCGCGAGATTTACCAAAGTTCATCGCTTGACCAGGACCACCAGGCATATTGCTAGAACGACGGAAGAGGAAGAATAGCGCTCCAATTAAGAGGATGGGGAAGAGTAGATTGCCTAAGAAGCCCCACAGTGCGCCATCGTTACGGATGGGGTGAGAATCAAAGCGCACGTTAGACTCTCTTAATTTGGCGATTAAATCAGGTGAGTTAACAGGTAAATCAACTCTCGCCATCTGCACTTGGTCATCGATTTCAGGATCACTCGCTTTAACAATAGCGGTGCGGCCTCCTTCATAAAGATCCACACTGACGATTCTTCCTTTATCTAGATATTCTAGGAAGCGCCCATAGGTCATCCGAGTTTTCGCTACATTATCTCCTGCAATCTCGGTAACAGGGGCAAATGTGCCTTGCCACAGGAAGAAGCCGATGACCAGCAGGGGGATCATCCACAGTAGTATGTTTCTCCAAGAAATTTTCATGTTTACTTTGTTTCTCTAAGGGTGTTTTGCTAAGGGTCAGTTGGTCAACCGTGTCAAGCTTCTTAACACAAATTGAGGGAGATGGGTATAAACAATTTCGTTCTCTTAACTAAATTTAACTTAATTCTCAGTTTTCTGCTAGTCCCATCTTTGTGTAGTATAGTCTGAGTTGGTATCTAGAGGAATAGTTTATTTGAACTCAAAAGCTCGTAGTCAGTCAGTAGGATGGGCTTTGCCCATCAATCATAACTTGTTTGTCATTTTTATCATTCATCATTAATCCATCCTAATTCTATTAATTGAGCTAGGGATAATCCTGATTTTTCTTGTTCAGTAATGGGTTTGATACGGGTTACACCATTGTCTTGACGTTCAAACCAATGACCTGAATTAGTAGCTAAAAAGTTAATAACAATAGGATTATGAGAGATTAAAATAGCTTGCCCATTATTCTCTAGACAATTATCAAACAGTCTATTTAACCAAGGTTGAATTTCGGGTAATGCAATAAAGTTTTCGGGTTCATCTATACAGAGAGTATAATCTTCGTCAGGAGCGCAGTAAATTAAGGTATAGAGTGCAATTAAAGTTTTCTGTCCATTGGAGAGTTCATGAAATTTATAGAGTAATTTACTGGGTTTTCTGAAAATAGCTGATAAGACTTTAACTTCACCAGAAGATTCAATACGGAAAGCATCAAACCCATCTAAGACTCTTTGCAGTTCACTCCTGAGTGTGAAGATTTTGTCCTGTTGACCTGATAAATAATTGTACCAAGAAACATAGTTCGACATATCTTCTGTTGGGTGACTATCTTCTTGACGAGCATCTGACGTTGAAGTCATGGCAAACGGGTTGATATTTACTATGAAAAAATTGGCGATCTGTTTTTTAAAAAAAGTAAGTTTTTTATTGTCATATCGCTCTTGGATAAAACAAACGAGCGACTGTGACCAATCAAAATAAGGAAAAGAATATCCTTCACGATTAGGTTGGTCGTTATATATCTTAGCTTTCGCTATCGGCTGATTATCCTCTAATTGAATTTTCAATTCAGCCAGTACTTGATCATTAAGTGTTAATTTTTCTTGCCTAATTCTAGGAGAGGTATATCCTCCCTCGATATGTTCAATTTCCAAAGAATATTGATAGTTTCCTTCTTTAGTTTGTAGTTCTAGTTCAAATTTTTGAATTAAGCGCTCTTCCCAGCGAGTTAAATCTGATGTTCGGAAACACTCTGAAACTTTTCCTTCGTCCAAAATTAGTTTTTGCAATCTTCCAAGAACTTTGAAAACTTCACTTTTCCCAGAACCATTATTTCCTAAAAATGTACTAAAACTATCAATAAACTTAATTTCAAAATTGACAAGGGTTTTGAAGTTATCTATATAAATTCTTGTGAGCATACAAATATCTAGGCAATTAGTAAATTATCTCTAGAAGAGATTAACATCTTATTGATAATTTGTCAAGATATTAGGTAATTGATAATTTTTAATAATCTGATCATAAATCAGTTCCCAAAGCGATAAATGATCTTTAAATTTTAATAAAATGGCTTTTTTATTTTCTTGTTGAGCAACCAATTACATCATTTCCTAGATTTTCGTTGTTCATACATTGAAAGGATATAAATATCTTTAACTACTAGATAAATAATTAATAAAGTTTGTAAAAGCGCAGAAAATCGTAAAACAGAATCAACTCTCCATCCTTGAAATAGCATAATCAATAATGATAAACCTAACATGATTAGGGTAGCGATAGTTTGAAGAATGTAAAGGATGATTCCAAAAGATTCTGGCATTCTATTATTTGAAATTAAATTAAGAATGATAATATCTTTAGAGACCAAGTATAAAATTATAAAGTTACTTACAAGAAAAGCAAATTGCAAAATAGGATCTAGTCGCCATCCTAATAGTAATAAAATAACACCAATCATGACCAAAAAGAAAGGCATGACTAAACTTTGAACATTGTACAAGGCAATTGGGAAAAACTCCCTAAAAGCTGATCTAAAGCGAGTTCTTGACAAAATAGTATAAATAAAAGCTAGTAAAATATCAATCAATCCGATTAAAGATACAAAATTAAACATCATATTAAATACCCTTTTTAGTGCTTAGTTGTATATAGAATAAGTATTGTATTTAATTAAAATAAGAATAAGACAATGCTGCTATTGTTGATAAGTCAAGACGTTGCTTTCTCTTGTTGGGCTAAATATTCACCTAAAGTAACATAATCACCTGATTCAATTTCTAAATCAGTTTTTTGTACCACTTGTTCATATCCTTTTTGACAACGTAGTTCATCAAGTTCATCTAACAAACAGGTGTAAGTTTGAATATCCAGAACAACTGCAATTTTGTCACCATTTTTATCGGTTAAGTACTGCTCATCCAAAATTAAATACCTCAACTTAACTTAGGTTAAATAATCATTAAGCGATTTAGATTTTTTAGGTCTCCCTCCTTTTTTACCATTCTCTCTAGCTGCTTTTGCTTTTAGTTCAGAAGAAACTGATCCTCCTTTACTCCCTATTTGAGACATCCAAGCTTTAGTACCAAATATTCCTACTAATAAAGCAGGAATGCTTAAATCTACATCCAATTTTTCCCAATGTAAACCTTCTCTTGATGGGGTAATTTCTACATCAGCAATTAATTTTTCGTCTTCACCAGATAATCCTTGAACCAAATCTGGTGGAAACGCAAAGCTGCTTCCATTTTTAAGATTAATAAAAATTTTCTTTTGAATAAAATCATAATAAACGGATTCAGCACGAGGTTCTTGGGAATCAGCGATCTTTGCTGCTCTCCTTGCTTTAGCAATTTGTTCCTGAATCATTTGGTCATTTAAGTTAGGGGATGCCATGAATTTCTCTCCATTTTTTTAGAAGAAATAATTGATGTTGAGTCACCAATTCTAAAGCCTTACGAGCATCTTTATTGCTCATATCTGTAGAAATTGTTACGAAATTTGGATATTGAGTTTCATCTCCTAAATTTATTTTAGCTTCTCCACCCGCTTTAAATACGTGAACGTGAGAAGGTAGATGGTCGTTAGTGTAAATTCGCACCGAGAAACCATCCTTTCTTAAAACGGTAGCCATAAATAGAAATTATTATATTTAAACTCTGTATTATATGTTCACCATAATAACCTAAGCGGTTAGGTTTTGTCAAGGAGATTGCAGACCTCTGTTAAATTATTTTCTGCTCGACGATAATATAGGGTGTAAACCCTTAATCCATCACCCCCATTACTACCGTGACAGAAGCGAAAAGTTACAAAGACACCGTAAACCTTCCTCAGACAAAATTTAATATGCGTGCCAATGCAGTGAAGCGTGAACCCGAAATTCAGCGATTTTGGGCAGAAAAGGAAATATATGAATACCTTTCTCAAAATAATCCTAATGATGTCTTTATTCTTCATGATGGTCCTCCTTATGCTAATGGAGTGCTGCACATGGGTCATGCGTTGAATAAAATTCTCAAGGACATTATTAATAAATATAAGCTTCTACAAGGATACAAAGTACGCTATGTCCCTGGATGGGACTGTCATGGCCTTCCCATTGAATTGAAGGTTTTGCAAAGTATGAAGTCAAAAGAGAGACAAGGACTCACTCCGCTTAAATTAAGACAGAAAGCGAGAGATTTTGCTGTCAAAACCCAACAAGAACAAGCAGAAGGGTTTCAACGCTATGGGGTATGGGGAGATTGGGAACATCCTTACTTAACTTTAACCCCAGAATATGAAGCAGCGCAAATTGGTGTATTTGGTCAAATGGCCTTAAAAGGGTACATTTATCGGGGGTTAAAACCCGTTCATTGGAGTCCTAGTTCCCAAACCGCTTTAGCAGAAGCAGAATTAGAATATCCTGAAGGTCACACTTCTCGCAGTGTCTTTGCCGCTTTTCCTGTTACTAAATCCTCTGAAACAGCAAAAGAAGTCTTAACTCCTTATTTAGACAGTTTAGGAGTCGCTATCTGGACAACAACCCCATGGACGCTTCCGGGGAACTTGGCAGTTGCCCTTAATCCTGATTTGAACTACTCTATTGTGGAACAAGATTCTAATCTGTGTAACCAAAAATACTTAATTGTAGCGACAGACTTAGTAGAAACCCTTTCTGAAACCTTTAATACTTCCCTCACTATTAAAGCAGCCCTCAAAGGGGACGCATTAGAGC
>JBFRWQ010000640.1:0-4425 GCA_051439665.1 Microcystaceae cyanobacterium
CTCCCAATTCTCAGGATATCTATCTCTGTTTCTCATTTGTGCAGTAGTTATTCATATAATAATATTATAACTAACTTTGCTTGTTGTTGATACTACTTAAATCAATTTTCAAATCTTTATACTCTAGCTGAAAGTTCTGACTTGAATTATCAGTAAAACCTTTAATATTCAAATTATTACTTATGATAATAAAAGTCGCTAAAATCATGCCTATGATTATTACTTTTGTGTTCATAATCTGTCTCCTAATATTTTTACTCTTTCATCATTACATCTTGTCAAAAGAATTTTCAGGGGCTAATTTCGGCCTCTAAGAAAATTATCAAATTAATTTCACAATTTCATCAACAGGTACATTCTTGGCGATCGCACGTTTAACATCCTCTAACCGTTCCCGTTTAACTGACCGTTTTTTAGTTTTCCATCTGCCATTAACTTTTGCATCCCAACAATAACCCCAAAACCAATGATCCGGATTATTAGGATCTCTTGGTGAACCATCTTTAACTTTTGGGTAAGTTTTCACCTCACCATTTTTATTGGTTTTGTTTTGGATGAAGCGGTAGAGTGTCCCTGACTTTTTCTTAGGGGAAATTTCTCTAATTGTTCCAGCACTTATAGGGATGAACTGTTTACAAGCGTCTTCATCTTTCTCAAAATATTTCCCAAGAGTCAAGCAGAAGTAATGGTCAGTATTTCCGCAGCGATCGCAACTCGCACAGTCAACGCATTTTTTCTTAGGGGAAATTTTAGGTGATGAACTTTTTGCACTATTTTCCCCTAAGAAAATTTTTAGCCGATGTTCACACCATTGAATTTGTCTGTCTTTCTCTTGGACAGAGCCTAATAATTCGTTACTTCTAGCCTTACCCTTGTTATTAGCTAATTCAACATAATCGCTTCGTATAGCTTTTAAACAGGTTATCTGCTCTTCTAACACCCTGCGATCGTTGCATACCTCAACTTGTGACCAATCACTAAGATTAACTTTAACTAGCTGGCCATTATTCCAAGTCCAATCAGACCATTCTGCCGATGATAAGTTAAGTTCTAGCTGTAAACCGACAATTTCCGCGATATTAACGTTTATTTCTTCAAAATCAGTAGTAATGATCCTGACTTTTTGTTTCCATACTTGTTTAATAACTGCGTTAATGGTTATCTGGGGTGATTTTTTCCAGTAAACTCTATCCCCTGGTTTGTAATTGTCATGGTCATCAGTTCCCTTCTTTTTCTTAGGTGAAACTTTAGGAACATTAGTATTATACTTTTCCCCTAAGAAAAAATCATTTGATGACTGTAAGTTTTTCTTAGGGGAAATACTTTCATTATCATTTGTATCATTTCCCCTAAGAAAATTCTCATTAAACAGACTTGTCTGGCGTTGATCTGTGCCCTGCTCTAACTGTCGTTTACCCTTAGTTTTAGCCCAATGGTCAAGCCAAGCTTGGGGACTAGGATGATGCGCTATCTCTCGGATAGGAACCGATAAAATGATAGAGCGATCGCTATTCTCAATGATGTAAGTAGCATTGAAGGAATTGTATGTAAACTTCCATTGATGGCCATAGCCTGGCCAAGATTGAGAATGATGCCAAGGGTCAGTTATTTTTTTAGCTGCTATCATGACTTCACCTCATCTACAGGAACACCATTTTCGTCATATTCAATATCAACAATGGGTGTTGCCATAATCGGTTGACCTTCTCGCGTGAATTCCACCTCATGAGTATGTTTAATTTGTGGGTAAATTTCTTCAGCCAAAATAGGGTCACTAAGTTGGTCATTGAGAGTAGTTTCTGGTTCTGCTTTAGGTGGTCGGTTAAACATACCCCTCATCTTTGCCCATAGTTGCTTTTTGACCGTGGGATCTAGTTTCTGTCTGTAATCATCGGGGTTGTCTCGAACTTTTTGCCAATCTTCTGCCCAATGAGGATCAATGGTTAACTTAACTTTCGGTTCTCCCCTGTAATTAGTGGTTAAATATTTAGCTGGAAAATCAATCACTAATCCATCTGCGATCGCCCACTGATACCACTCTAAAAAGTCCTCTGGCATGGGTGGTGGTCCCTTTTGAACTCGTTGTAAAGGAATCTGGTGTAAGAACACGCCACGGGGATTATTGATGGTCTCCCAGGTATTCTCAACGTGCCTTACTGCTCCGTAAGCTTGTGAGATGTCATGCTCTGCGATCGTTCGTTTTACCTCCCCATCCAACGAGATCCCTAAATCTTTCAACTTGCTAATCAAATCTTCAGGAATATCTGAACACTGGGTAACTGTTGACTGATGACTGGCCACTGGTGACTGTTCACTCATAACTGGTTTTGTCACTCGCTTTGTAGTTGTTTGTACTACATCGGCGGAAGATTGATCTTGATCAGGATCTTTCTTGTCAACTAATTTTTTTTCTTGAACCTTTTCTTCTTGTAAGTAACGAGGCGAGGAGGCACAGATTTCTTTGTTAACCAGATCCAGATCCGATCTAGATCCAGAATTTTCGACCCCCACCCCCTTTGGCGTGGTCTGGGGGGTTTGATTAGTCTGAACAGTCTGAGGGTGGCTAGGATCGGCTTCTGATGCGCTTTTCAGACTCACACAATCTACGTTTGTAGACTTGGAGTCTACGTTTGTAGACTTGGAGTCTACGTTTGTAGACTGTGAAAATTTACCTTGAAGGTTGATTACTTTAGTTACTCCATCCTTAAAATTAAAAAGTCCGAGTTTTTGGAATTTTGCTTTAGCTTTAAAGTAGGCCGCCCTTTTAACCCCACACGCCATCATTAATTCTGCTGGACAGAATTTCACCCCACTATCTCCGAAAGGATCAAGGGTAACCAGATAGCACCACATCCTCCATTCAGCAGCAGTTAATTGACATTTCAAACTCAGTAATATGTCTCTCACGTTTAACGTGAGCTTGAAAAACGTTTCATTAGTCTTATTTTTAGCTATGTGCATTTTTTCTCCTTCCGCCTATACATTGAAAGTAAGGCGATAACATATCATTCGTGTTGTGTCATAATAGTTATAGACAAAGTCTGTTATCTATTTAGATAACTAAACAATTATATTATAGTCTATTCTGATAATGGATATAGGTCAAATCTTTGATGAAACACTTAATAAATATGGAGTTAATGCCGCATGGCTCAGTAGGGAAGCCGGTGTTACGCCAGTGATGATCAGTCGTTTCAGGAACGGTAAATCCGTTCAGAGTACCACTCTAGGTAAATTACTTCAGCCATTACCGCTAGAGGCTAAGCAGCATTTTCTTACCTCAGTTTGTGGGATGAAGGTAATTCACCCTGTTAACCTTGATCATTTAGTCAACAGTCTTGACTCAAATGAACTTAGTTATCTGTTGTCAGCAATTAGTGAGCGTATTAAGAAATTCCCTTCCGAGGTCGTATAGATGAATAATGGATCATCAGAACCCGAAGAGATTTTAAAAGCTTTTGATGATCTCACGCATGAGCAGAAGCAGTATGTGATCGGCAAATTGTTAGGCGATCGCTTAACCTTTGTTTTGGGCGGTAATAATGTGATCAACAATGCTACAGCTTTTCAAATTAATAGTAATTCTGAGGATATGAGTAAGGCTCTGAATAACCTTTCCCCCCAGACAGTCGCTGAATTATTAAAAGCTGTGTCTATATATATTTCTAACAACGGGTGTTGATTGGCCTTCGTAACAACAGCCCCCCACTCGGGGGGGCGGGTCTTCCTATTAATAACTTTGGGGGGTGGGGAGCCGAATGCGGAGCGTATGCGGAACCAACTAGCCGAAGAGAGGGACGAACGAAGGCGGAACAATTGCGTAGCAACGATTTCCGGCAGGAACCTATTATTATTTACTATTACTTGATTGTTAAACTGTATTCTTGATTGTCACTGAAGAAAGCACAATCAAGTTGTTTTTTACTTTTCAAAGCTTTCTTAATTTCTGTCAGATTAGCTTCAATTTTAACCCGTTGAAATTCTAATGGTAGTTGCTCAGGTTCAACATTCAAACAGACACGGGGCTGTTTACGTCTCATTGATAATTTACAAGTGCGGAATGCACCCCCGCTTTCCACCTTGAATTCAATTCAAGGTGGGTCGGGGGTTGCCCCATCAACCTTTCTTTTATCAACCCGTAACATTTCTTTAACTAAATAAGTTCGTAATCTTACTGATTGTTTTTCACTCATTTCAGCTAAAGTTTTCAACCGTTTCATTTCAGCTTGACGTGCTTTTGTTAGTGCTTCAAGTTGCTTGATGTAATGACCTACTTTTTCAGCTTTCTCATCAAATTGAGTGTCAGTATTTAACCATTCAGAAAATACATGATTCCTTCTAACTTCTTTTTCAGATTCGCTTAAATCGTTACAGTCTTCTATTTCATCAATGACTCTTTCTAATTCTAAGATGTCGTCAGAAATT